>JACRBX010000155.1 GCA_016219225.1 Deltaproteobacteria bacterium | reverse complement strand
TGGATGGGCGTTACCTTTCCCGATGCCGTCATCTGGCCGGAGGAAAAGACCTCCTGGACGGCCGCAGCCGTGCTTCTGGCCCATGACGCCCTGAACGAATTGACCCCGGCCAGCGGCCTGTTCAATCACGGTCTTTGGAACTTAAGTGCCTCCGGGGCTTCCCCCCGGTTCGAATTTGCTTTGGCCCGGTCCCTTTCCGGTAGTGATTGATCAGCCCGCGAGATGTCATCCATGGCCCCGGTCGAAGAAAAAGGATGATTGGCGATGCGGAGAGATCATCGTCCTTACCTCATTAAACGGCTGATCAACCGGATTGAAACCGGATATAGCCAGCATTTCCTGCGGCCCCAGTTTGAAAAACTGGGCCGGGAAATCACCGTGATGAAACCCTGGCATGTTGAAATCAACGGGGGGCCGGTCTTCCTGGGCGACTACGCCAACATCATCGCCACCCCGGACAACAAGGTCCGCTTCACGGTCTGGTCGAACCGGGCCGGAGAGGGCCGCATCGTCATCGGCAGATATTGTCTGATCTGTGCCGGGGTGCGCATCAGCGCGGCCACGGAAATTACCATAGGCGACAATTGTATGCTGGCCCAGCGGGTCTATGTCACCGATGCCGACTGGCACGATCTTTATAATCGGGGTCAGTTTGTGGGGCAGTCTTTACCGGTCCGGATCGGCCATAACGTCTGGATCGGCGACAGCGCCATTGTCTGCAAAGGGGTGACCATCGGGGACAACAGCATCATCGGGGCCGGGGCCGTGGTCGTCAAGGACATACCGCCCAACGTGGTCGCCGCCGGTAATCCGGCCGTGGCCCTGAAAACCCTCGACCCCGACCGACCCATGCAGACGCGAGAGGACTGGTTTACCTTCATGTCCGGGCTGAAGGCCGAGATTAAAAAGAAAGAAAAAAATGATTTCAAGGATAATACCCTTATGGGCTGGCTTCGTTCTCTGGTTTATCCCGTTAAAGGAGATTAAGTTGGAAATATCCTTGTTACTAGTTACTTGTTACTGGTTCCCGGTTTTGACGAGCAACGAGCGACCTGCAACGAGCAACGAGTACTCACCCTGTAACGGAGTTTATGATAGAGATGAATCTTCTTGGCAAAAAAAGGTAATCGCATGAGAGTAGCCATCATAGCACCACCCTATCCTCTGGAAGAGGCCCCGGCACCGCCTTTGGGGGTAACCTATGCCGCATCGGCCTTCGAGCAGGCCGGGGCGGAAGTCAGGATCCTGGATTATATCATCACCCAGTACACACCGGCCAAGCTGGAGAGGGAGCTAATGGATTTCAGACCCGATGTCATCGGGGCCAACTCGGTTACCATGACCTTCCCGATAGCAGCCGAGATCATCCAGAAGGCCAAAAGAATCGACCCTTCCCTGATCACCCTGATGGGCGGTCCGCACGTCTCCTTCGATATCGACCGGACCTTGAAGACCTATCCGGAAATCGATTTTCTGGTTATCGGTGAAGGCGAGCGGACCATAAATGATTGGGTCCAAACTTTCCAAAACAGCGGGGACTTTTCGTCGGTAAAGGGAATGGCCTTCCGCCAAAACGGCCGGATCGTTAAAACCGACCCCCGGGAACTGATCGAAGATCTGGACGAACTTCCCCTGCCTGCCCGGCACCTGCTTCCCCTTTCCCGTTATCAGGCCCTGGGCTTTCCCGTAACCATGATTACCGGCCGGGGCTGCCCCTATTCCTGTATCTTTTGTCTGGGAAGAAAGATGGTCGGCAGCAAACCCCGTCCCAGAAAGGCCGCGCTGGTAGTCGATGAAATGGAACACCTGCTCTCTTACGGCTTTTCCCGGATCAATATCACCGATGACCTGTTCACCTCCCGCAAAGAGAAGGTTCGGGAGGTGTGTGAGGAGATCGGGAGACGAAAGTTGAAATTGACCTGGACGGCTTTTTCACGGGTCAACACCGTGGATAAGGAGACCCTGCAATTAATGCGGGAGGCCGGCTGTGATTGCATCAGTTTCGGTATCGAAACCGGCAATCCGGAAATGATGAAGCGGATTAAAAAGGGGATCACCCTGGATCAGGCCAGGAAGGCCGTCGGGCTCTGTAAGGAGGTGGGCATCCTGCCCCACGCCTCTTTCATGGTCGGCCTCCCCGGCGAATCCCCCGAGACCTTGCGGGATACGGCCGAGTTTTCCAAAAGTCTGGACATGCTCTACGGCTTTCATTTTCTGGCCCCCTTCCCCGGAACCACGGTGAGAGAACAAATCGACCAATACGACCTGGAAATATTGACCGATGACTGGTCCCGCTATGATGCCAACAGTGCCATTGTCCAGACCTCGTCCCTGACTGCCGAGGCGATTAATCAATTTGTCGCCGATTTCGACCGGGAAATACAAGAGGCCTGGGAAAAACAGATTCAGGGCTATTATGATAAAACCAACACCCCGGAAGAGGATTTCCGGGTGGCCGGACATTTTCGGATGGAACTGGTCTACAAGCTGCTCTCCGAAGATCTCTTGGAGGCCTGCGGCTTTTTCCCGAACGATGGGCCAAACAGACTGGCAGGTGAACCCCTCGATCAGCTTTGTCAACGGCTTCAGGGGACGACTGGGTTGGACATAGAGCTGATCCAAAAAACCATCCGGAGTTTTATCAATAGCGGCTATATTAAGTACAGGCAGGAGAACGGCGGCCTCATCTGGTACTGGACCCATAATAACCAGGTCGATTCGTTGTTGGAATGAAGATCAACCTGAAAAGGGCGGCATTGGCAGCGGCACAGGCATTGGGTTTTTGCCTTTCTTCCGGGAAGACAAAAAAAACAAGTAATCAGGTAAACCCTGTCTAACAAGAAGGTCGATTATTTGATTATCTCAATCGGATAGGTGCGATGTCCTATCTTAACCCGGTAGGTCTCAAAATCGTCGCGGTCTATGGTGAATACCCGTCGCGTCTTTAACGCCTCGGAGGCTGAAACCAATGAAGCATCAGCCAGATCCATCGGGTGATCGGCATACTTTTTCATTAACTCAAAGGCGCGTAGAAGAGCTTTTTCATCCATTGGCCAAATAGACAATCCCCCCCTTATTACAAAAGAACGTAAGTTGTCGGCTCCAAGACTACCGGGGTTAAGCATATGAAAGGCTTCGGTCAACACAGGAAGGGTGGAGTAAAGGGGTTCGTGGATTTGTTGCAATATCTTAACCGATCGGCTATGGAAAGGATCTGAAGGATCAAACAATCCGATAATGGGTCCCGTATCTACCAGTATCACCTTCGCAGCTTTCTCTGAATGGCCTCTTTTACCCCTCTTTTAGTATCAGAAGAAGATGTCCTGGTATACCCCCCCGGGCCGAGGTCCATGTCTTTATAAATATCATAGGGAGACTCGCTCTTGTCTTTCCCGAGTTTACCATGAAGTACTTTCAGCCCTTCTTTAAATGCCGTCGTTATGGACATTCCCGTGGTCTGGATAATTCGGGATAACAGTCGTTCGGCATCATCGTCCATGCGAATAGTTCGGATACCCATTTCCCCTCCAAATAAAATTGGAATCCCGCCCTACGGAACCGCTTGGTTCAAGGTTCATTCATGACAGGATTTGTATTACAACTTTATATTACATGGGGGTGGGCTGTCAAGGGAAGAATTTAAAAAGGATATTCGAGTATTGGACGGGACGATAGGGCTTCTCCTTTGAGATTTGGTCTCTAAACTTTGGGTTTCCTATCCCAACGCCGAACTCCGAATACTATACGAAGAACGTTCTTCCGAGGATGTCTGGCCCTACCACTGAAATCAGCGGCGGCTGCAAGACGTCCCTGGATTACCTTGTTGGTCGGTTCTTCTCGTCACATTTCTGCACTTCAAGAGCGGCCCTCCGTCCTTCCTAATACCGGAGCAAAGCCGCCTCGAGCAATGCAAACTCGACGGGCTTACACGCATTCGCAAGCACGTCAAATTCGAGCTGACAAATGACACGACTGTTGTCCCGGGCGCGAAGAAACTGATCCGAAATCCAACTTCGAAACGCGGGATCATTTCGCATCGATGGCGCGAGCAACTTAGCCAGCGAAATTCGGGTATCTAGTTCGGTGACGTTTTTAAGGTCAGCAAACACCAGATTCCGACACTCCTGATCCGTCTGAAGTCGATTGCGTACAGCGGCTATTCCATCCCGTGGTTCTCCGAAATGGTTTTTCGTTAGCTTGCCTGGAAAGCGTAAGACATAACTTGCCATAAGGGCGGCGTCCGCTTTGGACGCGAACAACCAAGCGGTGACTGGCTCGGCCCCTTCGATGAGCGTTGGCAACTTCACCGTGGCAGCGGCGATCGGCGGCGCATCTGGCCATCCCTGACAAAGTGCAATGAAAGCAACGTCGTGAATCAATGAAGATTGTGATAGTGAGAGCATCACTTGGCCGACAGCGTCATCTCCGTGAAAATGGTCGGCCAGGTAAGAAGCCATTTTAGCGTAAGCAGCTCTTTCCAAAAACATCATTGATTTCTGCTGCGCCATGAACTGCAGGCGGCCCAAGAACAAGTCGCGCAAGAGAGCGCTATGACCGTGCATCGCAATCAAAGCTTGCACTTGCTCGACCTGCAGTTCTCTTCCCGTTCGAACCGCATTTTCAAACACTTTGGTTTGGCTGAGCGCGTGAGCACTTTTGCCAGCCTTTGCCAGTTCGGTGGCGATTATCGGGGAATGATCGAATCGTTCCCATACGTCGGGCACAGCTTCGGCCAAAATTTCCCAATACTCAACCACGGTCGCTATGAACTCCCAATTACGCCTTGCGTCCGAGTATGTGCTAAAACGGAGCGGCCTGCCGTCCTCCTGCTTTTGAGCCAGAATATCAGCTCTGCCAAGCTCCAATAATGCAGCTACAGCGGCTTGCTGGCGCTGATCTCTTCTCATCGAGAACCCAGTGAGGTCCGCACTGAGGGCTTCGATCAGGTCCTGAACTTTACTGCCCTCCCGGATGCGGGCTCGTGCGTACGCACGTACTGTAACTGTGCGCGCTTCGCCGTTCGGTTCGTTTCTGAACTCCGCAGCGATGGCAACAGCAGTCGGCACACCCCTCCGAACCAAAGGCTCTATGGCGCGAGCGAATTCAACCCGCAGATCCTTATGCAGCACATGCATGGTGCTATCAAGGAGCGGACGTATTTCAGGATCGCTTCCGTAAACATGGCATAGCGCTGAAATCGACGTGTCCTCATCGTAGATGGTTGATTTCACTAACTGGCGTATCAGTGGATGCTCTGGCCAAATTTTAACAATAGTGTGGTGTCCCAGCCGCCAATAGTGACCACCCTTATCGTTAGAAAGCCTCTTTTCAACCAGCGGCCAAAGGTCTGGTGCGTCACGCCCTTCCTTATCCACAAGAAGTTCCAAAGCTGAACACGAATCGAAAACGTGGGCGTCGCGCAAAATGTTTCGGAGCATGACTCCAAGTTCCTTCGGCTCAGGGACGATGTCCGGCAACCAGCGCACTGCCCACGAACGTCGCCGCTCGTCGCTTATGTAGTCGACAAGAACGGCATGAACCTCAGGATCGGCCCCTCCAGACATTTCCAAAAGCATAGAAATAATCCATGCGGGCCCTGATGCACCTCGCCGCAACCAGTCGAGCAAAGCTTGTCGGCACTTTAGCGTCCCACCTAGTTTAGCGATGACAGCAATATCCAGGGGCGAAGGGTGCGTCACTGCATTCTTGTCCAGCCACGCTTCGGCTGCGGGGACCAGTAGCGGATGTTTGGTGAATCCGGATAGGAGAGCTTCGTAAACCTCGTAGATTTGGAAGTCAGGATAATGATGCTGCTCTTTCGCCAGTTGGTCGGCCAGCATTCGCGCCACTACATCATCTCCGGGGCATCCACGAAGAAGATACTCAATTGCGAGCTTAGGCGCCCAAGATTTGGGATGATGGATACCACGGAGGCTCTCTAATGCTCCACTTATGAGCTGAGGATTACGCGGCCAGCCGGTTACCAATGCCGCCACGATCTCTTTATCCCAAGGCCACGACCACTCGCGGCAGAAATCCACGAGGGCATCGCAGACTTCTTGTGAGCGTTCACCTCGGCTGAAACGGGCTAAGATTGCCACCTGCCGAAGCTCTTTCGCCGGTGCTACGCTTGCCTCTTGTAGAAGCGAAGGCAGGATCACGTATGTCGGCCATCCCGTCGCAAGCGCATGTAACGCCGCTCCCATCAATTCCGGCTCCGCTGGACCCTTTAAGATTCCGAGCAATTCGTCGGCCAAGTCCGGGGACTTTTCCGCGAAAGACGCCAAAGCCTCGGCAATGCTTCGATATTCATAGGGGCTATCGCAATTGTGCAGTGCGAGGCGTAGGTCAGAAACCGTTTCGGCCGTGGGTTGCTTTGCGGCAGCAATGGGAACGTCATGCAGCCACTCAACCCGGCCGGGGAACCACCGGGCCGCCCGGGCCGCTAGCGAGGCGGCCACCTGTTCAGACTCCAAACCTGCTACCACCTCTCGCACCAATGCGCGACGTAGAGGCATCCATCGTCCGCACTCGATCCAGGAGAAAACCTCCGATAGCAATTCACAGACCTTCCGGCGTGAACAGTTAATCTCGGCCACCGCGAGGCGAGTGAGAAGGATTTGTTGTAAAGGTTCCTCGAGGCTATCTGCCAAGGGCTTGCAGAGCTCGTCGATCAATCCGTCGACGTCGTCTTGCCGCTCGAGTAGTTGCATCAGGGTCAAGGTTACTTCATGCCAAGGAGCCTTGCACCCGGTATTCGTGCAGTAACTCTTCTCCTGGTTGAGTGGAAGCCGTGCGAGGTGCTTTGCCGCGAGATACTCTTGGAAGATCCGGTGCAACAGTCCGACGTGATGTTCCTGCGGTGCTACCAAAACCCCAAATTCGTTTTGGCCAATTTCAAGAACGCGAGCGGCCCAATAATCGGCTTCACTTGCGGGCAGTTCAAAATTGGTGCGGTAGTAGTCGTTTAAAAGTTGCATCGCACGGTCATTCGAAAGAACGATGGAGTTGGGTTCCTGGTGAATGCGATAGGCGAGATACTCAATTCCATACCGGATATAGCGCGAACGAGCCACCGATTGATCGATGCGCTGCATTGCTGCTTGAGCGCGTCGGCGGGGCTGGTCTTCCAGGAGTGCCTTTATGAGTTCCTCCACCACGGCAAGCCGACTACGCGGAAGAACACGCCCAGTCAATCGCAGATAGATCATGACTGAAAGAAGCAACGGAATGCCGCCCAATTCGGACAAGGTTGAGTCTTCAGAAAGATCGTTGGCGAATTCTGTTGCGTCGCGGGTGACCGCTTGCTCCAACGAGATCGGATCAAATGCCGCCGAGGCGTTGTGAAAGTGCCTGAACCAGTGACTCGCGAACTCCCGCTGCTGACCGGAGGTAAGTGGAAGAAGATCCGCGCGCTTCCAGTCAGGGCCAAAGTCGCTGATTTGCTCAAAACCCAACGGGCGACCGGTCGCAACCAGTGGCAACCGTCGAGTCTGGACGTAGTTTGTCAGGGCCGTAAGCGCTGTCACAGCCGCCTCACGATTCTGCCACTCATCGAGACCATCCACGAGCAGGAGCAAGCGTTCGTCCCCTATCATTTCCTCTAGTAGGGTCATTACGTCATTCCTCGCCCCTAGCACCATCAGCCATGTCTTGAGCGCGTACTCAACCGTGGGGGTCTTATTCTCTGCGAAATAACGGGTCAGGAATCCGAAGGGTATAAGCAACGGTAGCCGCTGCCCCCAGGACTTGGCAAGCGCGGGGAATCGGCCACCATCGATCAGAAGGGAGTGGATGACTACGCGCAGAGCCGCGCTTTTTCCAAAACCGGCGCCGCCGAGCAGAAGAAAGCGATCGTTGGTCGCCAATCCTGACGATAATGCAAGCTTAGTTCGAATTTCGCGCCTACGAAATCCTATAATTGGCGCCCCTTGAACAGCGTCCTGGGTACCGCTCTCTGGTTGAACGGTCGGAGGTTGTCCCTGTTCGATAATGGATTCGACAAGTTCAATGGTCGGTTCCACATACCGGTCAAAGACCGGCACTGGCTGTATGGCGCCGCGGAATACCGCGGCTGCCGCCGGAATGCCGCCATCGACTGTTTTGAAGTGAGTCGCATATAGGGTCTGGATGAAACGACGAGCATTGAGCTTTTGTTCCCGACTGAGTTTACGTCCAGACAGGCTCGCTGCTGCCTCAGGTCCGTTAAAGGCCTTGACCCAAGAACGACCGAAGAAATCGTCGACTAAATCAGGATAGTCTTTTAGCATTAGCGAGAGACGATCCTGATCCAAAGGCTCAAAGGTGATGTTCGTGGCATCGCATCGTGCGCGCTGCCTTTCGATTTCTTCAGCCAACTTAGTTGCGTTCAAACTGGGCGCAACGGCGAGTCGAAATAACTTGGTTCGACCTGCCCAATCACCCTCCAAGAATTTTGTAACAGCTTCATTGATATCGGTAATTGTTATCTCCTGATACCGTTTGCATTGCCACGTCGCGTAGTCCCCAGTTGCGCGTCTGACATACAAGTCGATCCCTTCCTGGGCTTGCCCGCGTTCGCCATAGATTCGAGCGTCCTCGACGTCACCGCCACGATGCGCGAGTCGAAAGCAGAGCCGCTCGAAGTTCTCCCAAGAAAGGCTACCCAAAGGTAGCACTTGCTCGCGGGTTACAGTTGGCGGCCCAACAGCCGGTGCATCAATATCAAACCACAGAGACGCTATTTCCATGTTTGCACCCGAGTGTGCCTTAGAATTTCCCATACTTCTAATTAGGCCTCGCGAGGTGGCGGATAGTGTGCCGCACCCAGGCGAACTTGGCGTTGCCGATTGTCGGCATCAATCCAAAAATATATATTTGACTCTTAATCTTCCTTTTCATGTTTGGCCCAACAAATTATTGAACAGTTTTCTGGATGATATCAAAAAGTTTTAACATTTTCAATGAAATAGAAAATTCTAAAAAGAGAAACCACTTAAATTTGTTATTTTTATAAGACCGGTTAATAGTGGAAGGGGTCGAGGATTCGAGGGTTCAAGTGATCGATTTTTTAAAAACAACTTTTCTTCACCGGGTATAGCTGGCTTATTATCTATCCACCTATAATGGCCAAGGCTCTTAGAGCTCCCTGATTTCAAGCAAGAATTAAAATAGATTCTATTTCCCAATATCAGGGCCTTTTTATCTGCGATCACGGTCTGTACATTTCTATTTTTTCCGAATGGGCGGTTGAGGACTCCAGGAAAGGAACTCTCAAATCTTCACTAAAATTACCTCTCCACCCCCCCAATATAACGATGTCACCTACAAGTTGAGAGTCTGAGTTAGACTAAAAATCAACTATTTCGATTTGTAATGGAGATAATCAACTGCCCTATTCCTAAATTTGGTACATTCCGTATGTTTCACCTTGACTCTGGCTTTTCCTTCTTTTATACTTCTTTCTTAAAAAAGCTAAGTCTTATCATTTTGTTACGAGGAGCTCAGAATCTTACCATTGCGCAATTGTCAAAATGTAGCACGTTGTTCAGGGCAAAATTGGACCCTGGCATCAACACATTGCGTGCGGCTCGCTTTAGCACTGATC
The DNA here is from genome assembly GCA_016219225.1 of Deltaproteobacteria bacterium. Classification (NCBI taxonomy): domain Bacteria; kingdom Pseudomonadati; phylum Myxococcota; class Myxococcia; species Deltaproteobacteria bacterium. The sequence continues at coordinate 44,118 of JACRBX010000155.1, read as the reverse complement.
CTGACATGAGACTATCGAGACAATTAAGCTACTTGCGGGAGAGTTCGACCACATGCACGCTTATCTCATCTGGACTCATGGCAATTCCGTAGCGATCATCGAAGCATTCCACGAGGAGGAACCAGTGGCGCTGAGACTTAGGGACCTTCAGGTATTTCCACTTAAAGATGAAACTGTGTTTCAAGAGTTTTGTTTAGCTCTTTGGAAACGCATTCTCAAAGACCCAAACACTCAATTGAACGGACGGCGAGGTCAGCGCCAGAAAGGAGTTGACTTATTCGGGAGAAGAAATAGAACTGAGGAATGGATAGGAGTTCAATGCAAGGTAAGAACCGGAGGTGTTCTGACTGAAACAGACATCCTGGACGACGTCAAGAGCGCTAAGGATTTCAATCCGCGTCTGACCGAGCTCGTCTTTGCCACTACCGCCCGGCGAGACGAGGCTTTACAAGAGTTTGTAAGGGTACAGTCGGAAAAATACATGAAAGATGGCTATTTCTCGGTGAGTCTTTGTTCGTGGGACGAGATTGAACTTGAACTGAGCAAAGAGGATAATATTGATATCTTACAGCGTTTCTATAAAGACTTCTTTATAAACTATGAGAATCTTGGCATTGCAGTGTTCCGGATTATTCGAATCTCTATCGGTGTGGGCGGAAGCGTCGATACAAGTTATGAGCTACTCATAGGCAGAACACCTTCTTCAAGTGAGCCGGGCTCGTACATGGGCTTAGACTATTGGAGAGGCAACTATTTTATTGCTAATTTAAATGGGCGCAAAATTGAAACGTTTAGTTTGCCCGTTCACGACTCGGACTTCGAAGACGCACAAGTATTTGTTACAAAACGGGACGCCTATATCATCGCCGAATGGCTCAATGGCATCAACTCCTTTGACGATTTGCTTTACGGAGACAGCGATTACCACATAAAGCTGATCTCTGAGGAGGATTACGAAGCTTTTCGAAAGTCCCTGAGGGGGTAACTCGGTCCCCACGTCGAGATAAACTGCACCGCACCCAGTCGCAAAAAGAGAGCAGCACCTATAGAAATTTTAGTTTCCCGGGGCATCGTCAAAAGGAAAATTCCGATGGTCTAATCCCCTGTGTCGTAGAACCGGATGAGAAGGCCAGACCCAACCGGAATTGGGCCAGGTTGATTCAATTCAGAAGATATATGTGATTGATTCCCTGACCTGCCCCAAGTGTCAGGGGATGATGCGGATTATTAGCATTATTTGAAGACCAGGAAGTGATTGACAAGTTTTTAGTTTACTTTGATAGGAGTCCCTCCAAAAGACCTGTTGGTTAAGAAATATCGTTTGTACTCCTCTGATTTTCCAATTTTCCATTTTGCCCAATTACTGGAAGAAAGCAGAGAAGGGGTAACTTTGCTGGAAGATCAAGGGATTTCATCCGGGGTCCGTCGTTTGAGCACCCCCAGGGTCTTGACCCTGGGCAGCTCGACGAACAACCCCGAGGCCAGGGCCAACTGATACGCCCGAAACGGGGCCTGTCCGCCCTGGACCGGGTCTTCGAAGAGATCGTGGATCAGCAGACGGCCGCCGGGCATCAGGTGGCCCACCCAACAGTTGTAATCCGTCAGGACCGTTTCCAGGGCGTGGCCGCCATCGATAAAGATCAGGCTGAGGGGTGTCGACCAGAAACGGGCCGCCAGGGACGATTTGCAGACCATGGGCACGATCGTATCTTCCAGGCCGGCCTGCTCAACGGTCCGCCTGAAGAAGGGGAAGGTGTCGATGCGCCCGCTTGCCGGGTCCAGCAAATCGTGGTCGAAATACTCCTGATCCGGCTGCTGTTCTTCCGAGCCCCGGTGATGATCGATGGAAAACAAAACACCCCCGTGCTCCCGGCAGCCCAACCCAAGATAGATCCCGGACTTGCCGCAATAACTGCCGATCTCCAGGCAAGGCCCTTTAAGCGAGGCTTCCCGGGCGGCCTGATAGAGGAACAAGCCCTCTTCTTCATCCAGAAACCCCTTGACCTCTCGGATTAATTTATAGGGAAGCCTTATCTTCTTCATCGATATCCCTTAGGCGGTCGGCGTCTGAATATTGCCCGGCCAGGGAAGCCCTCTCTGGTTTTTCAGCGGACAAGCCCTGCATGATAAACCTCACCACCGTGTCGATGACCTGCTCCCGTTTGATATTGCGCAGGCTCCATTCCCGCAGGGCCGGAAGGGCCAGAGACAGGAAGATCAGATCAGCCGTAACCGCAGGGTTTTTCAACTTGAAACAGCCCATCCGATTTCCCTTTAAAAGGAGATGCTTAAAGCGCTCAACATTTTCCCGGTCGATCTCCTTCAATTGCAGGTGCACATCCTTGCGTTTGGTCCAGGATTCCCGGTAAAGGAGCTGGATGGCCTTGGACATTTCATACATCAGCTCCATAAACCGGCGCAAAAGGGTTTCAAAATTTTCAGGGGCGGCCTCCCAATCTTCTTCTCCCTTTTCGGTTATGCTGAGACGAAAGCGTTGCACCACATCCTTGTAAACTAGGACCAGGATATCGTCTTTGCTTCGGACATAATCGTATAAACTGCCGATGGTCAGGCCGGAGAAATGGGAAATCTCCCGCATGGTCGTTTGATCAAAACCTTTTTCAAAAAAGAGTTTGGAGGCGGCGTCGATGATCTGCCGGCGCCGTTTGGAAACCTTTTCCTTGTTTTTAATGTTCGTCTGGACTTCTCTCATCTCTTTTCCGAGCGCTCGTTCGTTTTCATTTTTTTAACACGGCGGAAAAGAGGAAGTCAAGGCAATTATTCCCCTTGCCCCCATTCACTTTCAGAAAACTGGTCTAACAATTTTATTAGTTATGAAAAAGTGAAGGGGGGCAAGAATTATTCTCATCACACTTTAATCGCTCCCTCTTTCATGGTCTTCGTAGCCTTGAAGATTTCCAGGGGAAACTGTCTGTAGACCTCTTCCAGTTTGGCCAGAAGGACCGTGTAGCCGATCCCCTGGGCCAGGGCAAAAGGACCGAAGGGAGAGCCGCCGCCGTTGGCCAGGGCCAGGTCGATTTCCTTGGGGTCATCAGCGACCCCTTCTTCCAGGAGTTTGGTGGCCTCATTGACCTGCAGGGCGATCAGGTGATTGACATCGAATTCTTTGGTAGCCTTGGAAAGATCGATCTTGGGCCGGCCCTGAGACCAGTCGTAGAATCCCTTACCGGACTTCTTGCCCAGATTTCCCGAAGTCAAATACGATCTTAAGGCCTCAGAAGGCTTGTAGTCCGGGGACAGGACCTGAGCGAAATATTCCAGACCGTGGACGGCGATATCGATGCCCACGTAGTCCATCAATTCAAAGGGGGTCATGGGCATCAAAGGCTTCAAAGCCGCATCGAATTCCTCGGGCGTGGGGTGTCCGGCTTCCAGTATTTTGGAAAGAAAGACCAGGGTGGGTTCATTGACCCGGTTGTAAATAAACCCCGGCGAGTCTTTTTTGACGATCACCGGGACCTTTCCGATCTTCTTGGCGATCTCGTAGCCGATTTGAATCGATTCGTCGGAGGACTCGGCCCCTTTGGTGACTTCCACCAGTTTCATCAGGATAGCCGGGTTGAAAAAATGATAGCCGATGACCTTGTCCGGCCGGTTGGTCGCCTTGGCGATTTCGGTGATACTGATATTAGAAGTATTGGAGGCCAGGATAGCCTGCTTGGGAGCGAATTTATCCAGGCTGGTAAAGACGCTTTTCTTGAGTTCCAGTTTTTCCGGGACGGCCTCGATGATAAAGTCGGCGTCCTTTACGGCCGCTTCCAGATCGACCATGGGGATCAGCCGGCCCAGGGCATCTTCATAGGCCTGGGGGGTTATCTTCCCTTTCTCCTTGAATTTATTGAAGCTGTTTTTGATACCGGCCATTCCCCGGTCGACAAATTTCTGCTCAATATCCCGGAGCACTACGATATAGCCGCCCAGGAGACAACAGGCGGCAATCCCGTGTCCCATATCCCCGGCGCCGATCATGGCGATTTTTTTGACGTCTTCTGTTTTCATCGTATTATCCTTTCTTTGGGAGCAGTCAGCCATCAGTTTTTAGCTTTCAGCAAAACCTTTATTATTGCTGGATTCGTAAAAAATCTGAAGTTCCTATTTTCGTCATTCCCGTGAAAACGGGAATCCAGTGGTTTTAATTACTTATGCATGTCCTGGATTCCCGCCTGCGCGGGAATGACTTTTTGACCACGTGTCAGTTCGCCCGATCCTGCCCTGGATTCGCGCCTGCGCGGGAATGACGACTTTCTACGAGACCATCATTGTTAATAGTTTGCTAAATCCTGATCGTTGACGGCTGTAAGCTCTATCCGGAAATCTTGGATTTTTCCGGATAAGAATTGTTTATTCCCCTTTAAAAACAGGCCTCCGCTTTTGCATAAAAGCCGTAAAGCCTTCAATGGCGTCACTTGATTTTGATACCAACTGGGTACCCTCCAATTCCACCCTGGTCCCCTCGTCAAGCCCTTTCTCGATCCCGGCATTGACGGCCTTTAAAACAGCCCGAACGGCTAACGGCGGCCGGGTGGCCAGGAATTCGGCCATTTCCATTACCTCTTTCATCAATTCGCCCACCTTGGAAACCCGGTCCACCAAGCCGATGGCCAGGGCCTCCTGGGCCGGCAGGCGTTTGCTGAAGAGAATGAGTTCCAGGGCCTTCGACTTTCCTAAAATTCGGGGCATCCTCTGGGTCCCGCCCCAACCCGGAATAATCCCCAGATTGAGTTCCGTAAGGCCGATCTTGGCATTTTCCTGCATGACCCTGAAGGTCGAGGCCATGGCCAGCTCGCAGCCGCCGCCGAAGGCATAGCCGTTGATAGCGGCAATAACCGGTTTGGTAAATCGGTCGATCCGGGTCCAGACCTCCTGCCCCTTGGCTCCGGTCTTATCGGCATTGGCCGCATCGGTAATATCAAAGCCGGCCGAAAACCCTTTGTCTCCGGCGCCCGTTACAATGAGCACCCTCACTTCCTTGTCCTGCTCCACCTCATCGAGGGCCTTATCGATGTCCAGCAAAGTGGCCAGGTTTATCGAATTGGTCGGCGGACGGTTCAGGGTGAGAATGGCGATAGGTCCTTGCTTGACGTACAGGATGTTTTGAAATTCCATTTGCGCTGCCTCCTGATCGACATTTTTAATCCGAGCGTTCGTTCGTTTTTCAGTTATTTAATATCGCTCAGGGTGAAAAGTCAAGTCCTAACAGGGGAGTTAAAAAATTAGGCCGGGGCCGGGAATTTGGCCGTCCCCGGAAGGTCGGCCGGCTTGTTTCGGCGGAATAGGGATCAGCCGAGACGCTGCCGCAGGATCTCATACAGGACCACAGCGCAGGCCACGGAGGCATTCAGGGAGGAAACACGGCCCTGCATGGGGATGGAGGCCAGCCAATCGGAGTGTTTCTTTACTAAAAGGCTGACCCCTTTCGATTCCCCGCCCACCACCACCACCAGAGGCACCCGGAGGTCCAGGCCGTAGACCGAGACCGGGGAACCGGCCTCCAGGCTGAGGACCCAGAAGCCCTTTTCTTTGAGGTTCTCCAGGGAGCGGACCAGGTTGGTAGCCTGGACCAAAGGCATGTGCTCCAGGGCCCCGGCCGCTGCCTTACGGACCGTTCCCGAGATCGGACAGGAGCGGTCCTTGGGCAGAATAATCCCCTGGACTCCGGTTGAGTGGGCGGTTCGAATCATGGCCCCCAAATTCTGGGGATCCTGGATATGGTCAACGGCTAATAAAACCGGAGGCGGCGTTTGGTCAGGGCCGACCCGGGTGAGCAGGCTTTCCAGGGATTCAAAAGGGGTAACGGTTTTTAAACGGGCAACCACGGCCTGATGGGCCGGCACCGGCAGCAGGCGGTCGATCTGCTTTCTTTCTTTGAGCGTCACCGGTATCCCGGCTTGGGTGCACAATGCGAATATCTCCCCTCGAAGCAGGTCCTGGGCCGGCGGGCCCATGATAACCTCTCTGACTTTCGTTGGACGGACCTTGAGAATTTCCAGGACAGCTTGTTTCCCCCAGACCCATTGGGATAAATCGTCTTTTTTTGATACCGCCATAAATACCTTTCTCCTTGACTCTCGATTCGGGCTTATTTTATACTGTTTCAATGCAAAAGCAAGCCTCTTAGAAAAAAACAAAGCCAATCCTGCTCGAAGATGGGGTCCTGATGTACGAGGATTATTTCGGTCTTACCCAAAAGCCTTTTTCCATCGTTCCGGACCCCCATTATTTTTTCATGAGTGCCGGACATCAGGAGGCCCTGGCCCATCTGCTCTATGGCATTGAAAGTAATGTCGGGTTTGTTTTGCTGACCGGTGATGTCGGGACCGGTAAAACAACAGCCTGCCGCCGATTGATTGAACTTTTGCCCGAAGACATCGAGGTGGCCTTTATCCTGAACCCGAAGTTGACTGCCCTGGAACTGTTAGCCACGATCTGCGATGAATTCGGAATCCGTTACCCCGAAGGAAACCAAAGTATCAAGGTCTTTATAACCCGCATCAACGAATATCTCCTTGATGTCCATGCCAAAGGCCGTCGGGCCGTTCTCATCCTGGAAGAAGCCCAGAACCTGAAACCGGATGTGCTCGAGCAGATCCGCTTGCTGACCAACCTCGAAACCAGGGAGCATAAACTCCTCCAGGTGGTCATGATCGGACAACCGGAACTCAGAGAATTGTTGTTACAACCTCAGCTTCGCCAGCTTTCGCAGCGGGTAACGGCCCGGTATCACCTCGGTCCCCTCTCCAGGGCAGAAATCCCCGGTTATGTGAATTATCGTTTGTCTCTATCCGGGCTGGCCCATGACCGATTATTCCCATCCCCGACATTAAAAAAGCTGGTCCGGTTGAGTGGTGGAGTCCCGAGATTGATCAATGTAATATGCGAAAGGGCCCTGCTGGGGGCCTTCGTTCAGGGGAAAGACCGGGTTGATAAAAAAACCCTGGCAACGGCCGCCCGTGAAATAACCGGTGAAAAAATCCGTCGAGGTCTAAGTCCCGTAATCTTTCAATCCCTGCTGGCTGGTTTTCTCCTGGTTCTCCTGTCGGCCCTTGGCATCGTCTATACCCTCTACGGATCATGGCCTTTGTTCAAGACCCCGGTCCGACCGGCCGCCCAAGCCCTTGCTCCAAAGGTGGGGGGCCCCCCCCAAAGAAAGGCCGACCTCAGGCGGCCGGCTGATCAGTCGGGTGAAAGCGCCAAAAAGGCGGCCTACCTGGCCCTTTTCAGGCAATGGCACCTCCAATATCCAAAGGGGGATATCTGTGAACAGGCTAGGGCACAGGGTCTGCGCTGCCTGAAAGGCAAAGGGAGTCTCACCACCCTCCGGCAGATGAATAAACCTGCGGTCCTGACGCTTTTAGATGAAAAAGAGATTGAATATTATGCTACCTTGACTTCCTTGCAGGGAGAAACGGCCACTCTTGTTATCGGGAACGAGACCAGGACCGTTGATCTGAAAGAAATTATCGGTCGCTGGTCCGGGGATTATCTTCTCCTTTGGCGGGTGCCTCAGGAGTATCAGCAAGACCTTAAACCGGGAAGCCGCGGGTCCATGGTGGCCTGGCTCGAACGGCATTTGACGCTGACCCAGGGACGGGTCGTGTCGGCCGGGCAGGATCAGATTTACGACGGTGAGGTTTTAAGACAATTACAAAAATTCCAATTGTCCATAGGCCTGACCCCGGACGGAATCGTGGGGCCTCGGACTATCATGCCTTTAATGGCTGCTGCCGGCAATGGGGACCCGGTCCTTTATACGGCAAAAGGGAACCCTTAAGCATGTCTTATATCCTTGAGGCATTGAAAAAGGCCGAGCAGAAGCGGGAGCAGGAGGCTCCGCTGAAAAGGCTGACCTTTTTGGAAAAAACCGGGCCTGGACCAAAGGAAAGGCCGATTGGGCTTTATCTCCTCATCATTGCGCTGCTTCTCAATGCCGGGCTTATGGTTTGGTGGATAACCCCCTGGCGGGCGAAAGAGAAAGCCCCTTCGGCCCGGCCCTATGCGGTTCAACCGACCAGCCTTCCCCCGCCGGTCCTGGCCGGAAAAAACAGACCAAACCCGGCGGCCGAGGCCAAAGAAGACCTGCCGAAAAAAAACAGCCCCGCCGCTGCCGCTATGACCACCGGGAAGGAAACCCAAAACCTTCCTTCAACACCCGCACCCGGGAAAGAGGCGCGGAACATTCCTCAACCTGTGGCCGGAAAGTCTCCTGCAACCATCCAGCCCTCGGTCGAGCCTCAACCCCGGATCAAGAAAGAGCCGACTTTGAGCGAGAAGGTATACGACCTCGAAGAACTCCCCTCGGGCTTGAAGAATGCCTTGCCGGAAATTAAGGTCTCGGCCCATGTCTATAACCAGGAACGGCAAAATCGGATGGTCCGGGTGAATGAAAGGATCCTTCAGGAAGGACAGGAGCTATCCCCGGGATTGAAAGTGGAGGAAATCGTCTCCGGGGGCATTATCTTCAGCTTTCAAGGCTACCGGTTTCATTTTGGGCTTTAGTTAGAAAATAGATTTTGGCACGGATTACACGGTTAAAGCCATGGGGTATCCCTCTATCCCGTTAAGTCTGGATAGAGGGATGGCCAACATCCGCCTTCGGCGGAAGCTGGTCTCAAGAAAAGGGAAGCCCCTTTTCTTGAGAAATTAAATGGTTAATCCGCGTAATCCCTGTGTCAGGCTTTGTGACTGACCCGTGCCTAAATAAGCCTTTGACTGGTCTATTTTCATATTTCGTGGTGCCCCAGAGGGGCATGAGGGTTTAGTACGAAAACAAGCCTGGAGTTACCTTCCAGGCTTGTTTCTTCTCCGTCATGCCGGACCCCGGATCAAGTACGGGGCAGGCCTGATCCGGCATCCAGGAGGGTACGGATTTTCTTTCGCCCTGGATTCCGGCTTTCGCCGGAATGACGAGCTAACTCCACGTGTTTGGAAAATTTTCATACTTCGTCAGTGCCCGCCCCTCGCCCCTCGCCCCTCGCCTATAGCCTATAGCCTATAGCCTATTGCCTATATCCCCCCTTAATTCAAGACAGGATTTAAAGGGCCATTGCTGGCATGGAAGGAGAAATATTGTTATTGGGTTTGAACCCGGAAGCGGGCTGCTTTCAGGATGGTTTCCATAGTATCGACAGAGGAAACGATCTCTTTATTAATAACTGCATAGTCGAATCGTTTCACGGCCTGGAGTTCTTTTTCAGCGTTTTTCAGCCGGACCCGAATCGTTTGGGGCGAGTCGGTCCGGCGATCGATTAATCGTTTCTTTAATTCCAGCCAGGAAGGAGGCAGGATAAAAATGGCGATCGCCTGGGGGATCCGTTTTTTCACCTGATTGGCCCCTTGAATATCGATATCCAGAAGAACATCCTCACCCTTCGCCAGCCATCGTTGAATGGGGGCTTTAGGGGTCCCATAGTAGGCCTCATGGACCCTGGCCCATTCCAGAAAGCCTTCAGCCTTCAGGTTGGTTTCAAATTGTTTTTGGGAGACAAACCGATAATCCTGTCCCTTTACTTCACCCGGCCGCGGGGAACGGGTGGTCCAGGAAACAGAAAATCGGAGGCCGGGCCTTCTGGCTTGAAGGGCCTCTCTCAGAGTCGTCTTCCCTACGCCTGACGGACCGGAAAGGATAAAAAGGTTCCCGGATTTTTTATTTTGAATTTTTAGACTCATCTTCTTTCCCGGCCCCGTCGGAACTGTACCTCTGGGCGATAGTCTCGGCCAGACTGGACGAGAGAATCACATGGTTGCTGTCGGTGACGATGATGGAGCGGGTTTTCCGGCCCTGCGTAGCGTCGATCAATCGTTTTCCATCCCGTGCCTCCTCCCTTAATCGTTTCATGGGGGAAGAGGTGGGGGTTAATATGGCAACTACCCGGTCCGAAACGACCGAATTACCAAAACCGATGTTCAACAATTTTGGGTCCATGATTTCTCCTTATTCAATATTCTGAACTTGTTCCCGCAATTTTTCCAGTTCGGCCTTGATCGACACGACGTGATGGGAAATCTCGCTATCTATACTTTTCGATCCGATGGTGTTTGTTTCCCGGTTCATTTCCTGCAGGAGGAATTCCATCTTTTTCCCCACAGGTTGCAGTTCTTTAAACAGGGCCTTAAATTGTTTAATATGACTGCCCAGTCGGATCAGCTCTTCCGAAATATCCGAGCGGTCGGCCAAAATAGCCACCTCCTGGGCCAGACGGATGGGGTCCACCTCCACTCCTTTAGCCAGCTTCTCGATTCGATCCTTCAGGCGGCCCTGATAGGCTCCGACGACCAAAGGAATTTTTAGGGAGATTTGGTCAGCCACCTTTTGAACCGATCCAAGGCGCTCTAACAAATCCCGGCCCAGATTCCGGCCTTCTTCGCTACGCATTTTTTGAAGAGAATCGAAAACCTTTTTTAACGGGGAGGAGAGTTTTTTCCAAAGGGTTTCTTCGGAAAAGGCGCCCTCCTGGTAAACGACCACGTCTTTCAGGGAAAGAAGATGGCCCAGATCTACCGGGCCGGGAATTTTCAACTTTTCTTTTAATTCGGTCAATAAACCGTGATAGGCCCTAGCCAGGGGCCAATTAAGGCCTATGTTTCCGTTCCGGATTTTTTCCTGAGAGGCCAACTGGATGGAAATCTCCACACGACCTCTCGAGATTCGGGAGGCGATGTAGGTCTTGATCCGGTCTTCTAAAGGATAAAAGGCATTATTCAACCTCAAATTGATATCCAAAAAACGGTTATTATAGGTCCGGACCGCCAGGGTAATCTGCAGGTCCTTATCCGAAAACACCAATTGGGCAAATCCCGTCATGCTTTTAATCATAATCTTTATTATTCCTTTAATTCCGCATTCCGCAATCCGCAATTTCTTTCAAATATTTTTCTCTGATCTTATTAAACATCCAGATAGACGGTTCATCTCGATAATCCGGATAGGTCCAGGGCAAGGGCTGATAGCTCCCTTTAGTAAAAACCAGGGTCAAATCCCCAAAGATTCCTTTTCCGAGATAAATACGATGGCTGTAATTCTTTCCGGTGGCCAGGACCAGCCTTTCGGCCGTTAACAACCCTGGATCGAGATTCAACCGGCGCTTCTCGTCGCAAAGCCACTGCTTTTCCAAATCCAGGGCCTGCCATTTAATTTCCGCCAAACGGTCTTGAGGGACCAGTTCCCGGAAGGTGGCCCAGCGGCGATATAACGGACGGCCCATCTCTTGTTCATAGTAGCCGGTATAATCGAAGGGCCTCACCTCGGAAAGAAAATCCAGGGCCCCCCAGGTTTTTTCAATGGCCATCCACCCGGACTGGGCCGCTGCCCTTTCCTTATAGATGAGGGCGATAAGGAGTTTCGCCGGTAAAGGTTCTTTAGGTTTACTCAACAGCAGGTCTGCCTACGCAATAGTATCTTAACCCTAATTGATGCATCTTGACCGGTTCATACATATTTTTCAAATCGATGACTACCGGTTGTTTCAGCAGGGATTTCATCTTGTCCCAGTCAATGGTCCGAAAAGGGTTCCATTCTGTAACCAGGATCAAGGCATCGGCTCCCTTTCCAACATCGTACAGGTTCTCCTGGAAGAGAACCTTCTTTAATATCTTTCGGCCTTCGTCCATACCGGCCGGATCATAGGCCCTGATCCGGGCCCCCAAAGATTCCAGTTTTTTGATGATGTAAAGGGCCGGGGCCTCCCGAATGTCGTTGGTATTTTGTTTAAAGGTGAGGCCCAAAATCCCCAGGGTTTTCCCTTTAACCGGACCGACGGCCTGAAGGATCTTTTCGACCATCCTCTGCTTTTGACGTTGATTGACCCGGATGACCGACTTGACGATCTCAAAATCATAGCCGAGGGAATCGGCCAGTTGCGCCAAGGCGGAAGTATCTTTGGGGAAACAAGATCCCCCGAATCCCGGACCGGGGTGCAAAAACTTTGCGCCGATCCGGTGGTCCAGACCCATCCCCTTGGCCACCTGGTGGACATCAGCCCCCACTTTTTCGCAAAGATTGGCCATCTCATTGATGAAGGATATTTTGGTGGCCAGAAAGGCATTGGAAGCGTATTTGATCATTTCAGCCGTTTCCACCGTGGTAATCACAAAAGGGGTCTCAATGAGATAGAGCGGGGAGTAGAGATCTTTCATGATGGCTATGGCCTGATCGCTTTCGGCCCCGATCACCACCCGGTTGGGCCTTAAAAAATCCTCAATGGCCGACCCTTCCCGCAAAAACTCCGGGTTAGACACAATGTCAAAGGGCAATTTTTCTTTTTGATTCTTGCGGATAATTCCATGGATGATCTTACCGGTCCCCACCGGGACGGTACTCTTGGTCACAATCAATTTATAGCCGTCCATGGTCCGGCCGATGGCCTGGGCCACTTCTTTGACGTAACGCAAATCCGCTTTCCCCTGCGAATCGGAAGGGGTGCCTACGGCGATAAAGATAACCAAAGACTGTCTGACCCCTTCTTCCAAATTACCGGTAAAAGAAAGGCGATTCTCTTTTACATTCTTGGCAACCATTTCTTCCAGACCGGGCTCATAAATGGGGATCTTCCCATGTTTAAGACGTTTGATCTTTTCCTGGTCGTTGTCCACGCAAGTTACCCGTATCCCGAACTCCGCAAAACAGGCCCCGGTAACCAATCCCACATAGCCCACTCCGATAACACAAATATTCACCTTGGTTGTTCCTCCTCGCGCCGATTTATAGTTGCTTCCTGTGAACTTTCAGCTTTGAGCATTTATTTTTTTCCTCACGCCTCACGCCTCACGCCTTGCGCCTTTTTCATATATTCAACGGTCGCTTTCAAGCCTTGACGAAGCCCCACCCCCGGTTGAAAACCCAGCGTTTTTCTGGCCTTTTGAATGTCCGCCTTGGAATACCGGATGTCGCCCGCTCTGGCCGGTGCAAAAACCGGTTCCTGGGCGGATTGAATAATTTTTTGTAAGTGCCCCAATAATTGTAAAAGGGTATACGACCGCCCGGAAGCCACATTAAAAACCTCTCCTTCGATCCCGGCCTGACGGCAGGCCTTAAGATTGGCCTGGACCACATCCCCGACAAAAACGAAATCCCTGGATTGCTTTCCATCTCCATAGATTATCGCCGGGCTGTCCTGGAGGAGGCGTTCAATAAATTTGGGGATCACGGCGGCATATTCCGAATTGGGGTCCTGTCTCGGTCCAAAGACATTAAAATAGCGCAAGGCCACGGCCTGCTGGTCATAGAGTCTGGAGAAAAGGCGGCAATAATATTCGCCCACTAATTTGCTTAAGGCATAGGGGGAAAGGGGATTGGGGGTCATAGATTCCCGTTTAGGTTTAGGCGTTTTTTCTTCCAGGGGACTGTCCCCGTAAACAGCCGTCGAACTGGCCAAAACCACCCTTTGAATCCCGGCTTTTTTGCAGGCCAGCAGCACATTCAACGTTCCCTGAATATTGACCGCCTGAGTGCTTTCCGGGTCATCAACCGATTTGGGCACGGAAATCTGGGCCGCTTCATGAAAAACAAAGTCCATTCCGGAAACCGCCTGATCGCAGGCCTTCCGGTCTTGTACATCCCCTTCGATAATTTCCAGACTCGATGGAGAAGCGGCCTGAATTTCCTGGAGATTTCTCCGATGACCGGTTGAAAAGTTATCCAGGACCCGAACCAGATGCCCTTCTTTTAAAAGCGCTTCGGCAATATGGGACCCGATGAATCCCGCCCCGCCGGTGACTAAATAATTGGCCATAAACTGATCCTTGTTGAATCTTTCTGCCCCTCCGGGGCGCCACGAAGCCCCCCGACCCCTGATCCCTGATCCCTGATCCCTATTTCGAGCTATTTAACCGCTTCCTTCAAAACCCTGATCAAATCCCCGGCCTTAACGGCAGCGGTCCCCACTTCTCCTACTACAATACCCGCTGCAAAATTGGCCATCTTACAAGCCTGGATCATATTCACCCCCGAAACCAGTGAAAGAATAAGTGTAGCAATAACCGTATCCCCGGCCCCGGTTACATCAAATACCTTTTGGGCCACCGTGGGGATATGCTCAACCTTCTTGTTTTTTAAAAAAAGGGTCATGCCTTCGCGCCCCCTGGTGATCAGGACCGATTCACATTTTGTTTTTTTCAGAAGATACCTTCCCGCCCAAAGGAGATCTTCCTTGGATTCGATCTTTTTTCCTACGGCCATCTCGGCCTCAAGGTGATTGGGGGTGATCACCGTAACCTGATCATACCAGCCCATGTTGTGGGGTTTTGGATCCACCAAAACGGGAATGGCATTTTTCCCGGCGATCTTTTTCAAACCGATCATCAGTTCCTGGGAAACCACCCCTTTCCCATAATCGGAAACGATGATCCCCCGAATTTGGGAAATATTTTTTCTGATAATGTTCAGAATAGCTCTTAGAGTTTCGGGGAGAATAGGACCGACTTTTTCCCGGTCTACCCGGACCACCTGCTGATGATGGGCAATAACCCGGGTTTTAATGGCCGTCGGCCTTCCTTCTTCGACCACGATACCTTCGGTAGTCGTACCCAACGATTGAAGTTTCCGGATCAGTCTTCGGCCCATGCTGTCGGAACCGATGACCCCGGCTAATAAAACCTGGCCTTTAAGCCCCAATAAATTATTCACCACATTGGCCGCCCCTCCCAATAGAAAAGTTTCCTTCTCCACCTTAACGATTGGAACCGGGGCCTCGGGAGAGATGCGGGAAACTTCTCCCCAAAGAAATTCATCCATCATAATATCGCCGACCACCAGGACCTTGTTTTTGGGGAAGGACTGGATGGCCTTCACCATTTCCTGAACTTCAGAACCGGCTAAAACCATAAGAGCCTCTTAAGACTGAGTTCGGAGTTCAGAGTTCGGAGTTCGGAGTTTAAAAGAAACTCTCCTTCGTCATTCGATATTCGATATTCGATATTCGATATTCGCTTTTTCATGGTTCGTCATGCTCCCCGGGGCGACAAGTGCTTGTCGCGAAGAAAAATCATTTTTCCAACGCCCTGGCGATACTGCGCCGGTAGGGAGGTTTCAATATCCCCTTCTCGGTAATGATACCGGAAATATAAGAATGGGGGGTTACATCAAAGGCCGGATTCATGATGGTGATCCCCGGCGGGGCTATCCTCTTGCCGGCCAGATGCGTAACCTCTTTTTCATTCCGTTCCTCAATAGGGATGGCCTCACCGCCTTTAATCTGAATATCTATAGTCGAACAGGGGGCAGCCACATAAAAAGGGATATGGTGCTCCCTGGCCAATACGGCCACTGAATAGGTTCCGATTTTATTGGCCGTATCTCCGTTGGCGGCAATCCGGTCTGCTCCGACGATGACCACATCAATCAAACCTTTCTGCATCAGACAGCCGGCCATACTATCGGTGATCAGGGTCACCGGGATGTGATCTTTGACCAATTCCCAGGCGGTTAATCTGGCGCCTTGCAGAAAGGGACGGGTCTCATCGGCAATGACCCGGACCTCTTTCCCGGCCTCCTGGGCCGCCCGGATTACACCCAGGGCCGTTCCATAGCCCCCGGTGGCCAAGGCCCCGGCATTGCAGTGGGTCAGGATGGTGGCCCCTTTATTAATGACTTCCTGGCCTATCGATCCCAAACGCTTATTGATTTCAATGTCCTCGGTCAGCATATTCCGGGCCTCACGGATCAAGGCCTTCTTCAGGGGGTCGATTTTTTGAATGAAGCCGTTCGCGACGACCTTCTCCATCCTCTTAATGGCCCAAAAAAGATTGACCGCCGTAGGTCTGGCACCCCCCATTTCCAGACAGATTTTATTGAACCGGACCTTGAAGGCCCCAAGGTTTTCGGCCTCTATTTCTTTGGCCCCCAGAGCCAATCCCATGGCTGCGGCAACCCCGATAGCCGGGGCCCCCCGGATGACCATTTCTTTAATGGCCTTGATGACTTGCCGGTAATTGGAACAATGGACATAAGTCTCCTGCTGGGGGAGTTTCCGTTGATCGATCATGATGACCCGATCATTTTTCCATTCAATGGTTTTGATCATTAGAAGTCCTGTTGTCAGGCAAGATGCCTGACCTATTTTCTAAAAATAATTCAAATCTCACAATTGATGGTCTCGTAAAAACTCGTCATTCCCGCGAAGGCGGGAATCCAGGCTATATGTAACTAATTAAAAACACTGGATTCCCGTTTTCACGGGAATGACGTAAATCGGCGCTTTTGGACTTTTTACGAACGCCTCACAATCGGTTTTCTTGGATCAATTCAAATCTCATAATCGGTTTTCTGAGATTAATTCACCCCACATAATAGGTCAGGCATCTTGCCTGACCTATTTTCTGAGATTAATTAAATCTTAGAGCCTCGTGCAAAAGTCTATTCTTTTTTAAATAGGTCAGGCATCTTGCCTGACTTCTTAAAATGATCTAAACAATTCCTTCTCATATCTTGTATTCGCCGATGAATATCGATAATTCCCCGGATCAGAAACCATTTCTTTTCTAACCGGATTATTATGAATATAATTTATCTTTTCGATGACTACTTCTTCTGACCATAACGTTAAATCCCTAAAACTGGATTGCCATACTGAACCTTTGTGCTGGCTATTTTTGTTGATCTCTTTGCTTGAGAAGCTCTTAATACTGTGCAAACATTGGGAAACATTTTTCTCTTTTGGAATAATAATCAAATGAAGATGGTCAGGCATAATTACAAAGGCAACAAGATCAAGCCAGTTGTTCCTCCGGCCAAAAAGCAGACCTGAAACCAAACATTCAGCATTTGCATTATTCGAGAAAAAAGGATAATTGTTCATCGTTTTGGTTGTTATAAAAGACGGATATCCACTTAAATTTAATCGGGAAATATTCATAAAGCGTTTGTCAGGCAGGATGCCTGACCTATTTTCTGAGATTAATTAAACCTTAGAGCCTCGTGCAAAAGTCCATTCTTTTTTAATAGGTCAGGCATCCTGCCTGACTCTTAAAATGCCTGTTCCACTTCCTTACTCATTGCCCCAACTTTTCTTTCAAAATCTCATTCACCATCTTCGGATTGGCCTTGCCCTGGGTCTTTTTCATGACTTCACCGACAAAAAATCCCAAAAGCTTGGTTTTCCCGTTTTTATATTCCACAATTTTATCCGGATTAGCCTTAAGAATTTCTTCAATAACGGCCTGGATCTGGCTGCTGTCGGTCATCTGAACCAAGCCCCTGTCTTCGACAATGGCTTTAGGAGACTTACCGGTTTCGAACATCTCTTCAAAAACGGTTTTAGCGATCTTGCCGCTGATCACCCCTTCCTGAATCAGATCCAGAAGGGCGGCCAGATTCCCGGCCGAGACCGGACATTGCTCGATATCTTTTTCTGCCCTTTTTAATTCCCGGATTAATTCCACCATGATCCAGTTGCTGAGCGTTTTCGGTTGGGGATGAAGCCTCAGGCATTCTTCAAAAAAATGGGCCAGCCCCTTGGAAGAGGTCAAGACCTGGGCATCATATTCAGGAAGACCGAATTGGCTGACAAAACGGCGGCGTTTGGCTTCCGGCAGCTCGGGCAGGCCGTTCCGCACCGTTTCGATCCAATCCCCGCTTATTTCCAGGGGAATCAAATCCGGATCCGGGAAATAACGGTAGTCATGGGCCTCTTCCTTGCCCCGCATAGACAGGGTTACCCCCCGGGCTGCATCCCAAAGTCTTGTTTCCTGTACACATTCTCCTCCATCATCCAGGACGGCCCGTTGTCGTCTGATTTCAAATTCCAGGGCATTCTCAACGTGTTTGAAGGAGTTCATATTTTTCAACTCGGCCTTGGTCCCGAATCCCGTAGCGCCTAAAGGGCGGAGAGAAATATTGGCGTCACAACGGAAACTGCCCTCTTCCATGTTGCCGTCGCAGATCTCTAAATAACGCAAGATCTCCCGTAACCGCCGCAGGTATTCTCCGGCCTCTCCGGGGGTCCGTAAATCGGGTTCGCCGACAATCTCAATTAAAGGAACCCCCGTCCGATTAAAATCCACATAGCTGACCGGCCGCATATCATCATGGATCAGCTTCCCGGCATCTTCTTCAATATGGATCCGGGTAATTCCGACCCTTTTGGCCGGGCCGTCGGCTTCAATGTCGATCCATCCTTTTTCCGCCAGGGGGAATTCATACTGGGAAATCTGATACCCCTTGGGCAGATCAGGGTAGAAATAATTTTTCCTGGCGAATAAGCTGTAAGGGGCAATAGTGCAATGGGTGGCCAGGGCCATGCGCATGGCATATTCGACCACCTTTCTATTGAGAACCGGCAGAGAGCCGGGCAACCCCAGACAAACCGGACAGGTATGGGTATTGGGTTCGGCCCCGAATCGGGTTGAACAACCACAAAAGATCTTACTGGCGGTCAATAATTGGGCATGAATTTCCAGGCCAATTACCGCTTCCCATTCTGGCATAGTCATTCCTTTGGCAAGAAAAAGTTGCGAGTTTCAAGTTCCAAGTTTCAGGTTTCAAGAGGCAAGTTTCAAGAGGCTATAGGCGAAAAAAACAATTTTACCCTGCCCATAGCCTATTGCCTATAGCCCATAGCCTCTAAAAAGAATTTCCCTGTTCCTTGTCGTCCCCCGGGACATGAGAGGATTAAATTAGTTAATTTATCTTAGATGGTTGTTTTTTGTCAAGAAACAGATTGCTTGAAGAATAATTCTTATTTTCATCCTCTTATTCCCATAGGTTGAGGCCAATAAATCCAGCCCATTAACAAAATCGCCGATAAAAAGTTTAACAGAAAAAGGAAATCGGGGGTCCTGACCATTCCCGGTTTGGTAGTGTCCTAATAGGACACTACCCCCGGTTTTTTCTATTTGACCTCGATAGGCGATTTCAGTATAACATTCCTGAAGCGGTTAAAATTTTTAAAAAAATAAAAGGGGGTTTACTATGGACATTGTTCAAAGGGTAAAAGACATTATCTTGAAACCCAAGGAAACCTGGGCCGTAATCAAAACGGAACAGACGACCATCAAAGAACTTTACACCTCTTATGCGGTCATATTGGCAGCCATCCCACCCATAGCCTCTTTTATTGGGCTTTCTCTGCTCGGTATTTCTATGATGGGGGTTTATTACCGTTCCCCCCTGGGAATGGGGATCAGCCATGCCGTGGTTTCCTATGTCTTATCCATGGTGGGGCTCTATATCGTCGCCCAGGTTATCGATGCCCTGGCCCCCAGCTTCGGCTCCCAAAAAAATCTGGTCAACGCCATGAAGGTGGCGGTCTTTTCCTGGACCCCTTCCTGGATCGCCGGTATCCTCATGATTTTACCGGTCCTCTCTCCCATTGCCGTCCTCATCTCACTTTACAGCCTTTATGTTTTTTATTTAGGCCTGCCTGTTTTGATGGACACGCCCAAGGACAAAGCCCTGGGGTATTTTATTATCACTATCGTGATCAGCATCGTAGTATTTATACTCATCGGAACCATTTCCCGGACTCTATTCGGCCTGGGAAGAATGAGTTGGATGTAAGCCTTCAGGCTCAGACTGGTAATTTAAGAATCTACCCCTCTTCCGGGAGTTACCCCGGAAGAGGGACCTCTACCGGGCAGTTAACTTAACATTTACAGTGGCTTTTTTCGTCATTCCCGAACGTCTTTATCGGGAATCCAGGTTTTTTACGAGGAGTCCATCAGGAGGTACCTCAATGAACAGTTTGAAAAGACGCAGGTTATTTTTTTCCATTTTTATTTTTTTGTTGTTTAACGCCCATCCTCTCTATGCCGACAAAGCGGCTATTACCATCACCTCTCCGGAGACAGCGGCTAAGGGGTCGGAAGTGCTGGTCAAGTTGACCATCACCCACAGTGCCAATAATTTTTTCCATTATATCAATTGGGTCTATCTCAAAGTCAATGGGAAGGAATTTGCTCGATGGGATTATAGCAGCGGCAAACGCCCGGAAGAGGCCTCTTTTACCAAAGAGGTCAAAATCCCGATTACCGCATCCATTGATCTGGTTGCCGAAGCCAACTGCAATCTCCACGGCAGTAACGGCCCGGTCAAATGGAAAATCGAAATGAAAGAATAGAAGCCATCTTGCATCCTGAATCCGACGTCATCCCCTGATCCATGAGATTTTTCAAGATCGCTTTAAAAAATACCTTAAGGCACAAGCTCCGCACCGGTCTGACCGTCTTCGGTATTGCCGTGGCGGTCCTGGCCTTTTGCCTGCTTCGAACCGTCATTCATGCCTGGTATGCCGGAGTGGAAGCCTCGGCCGCCAATCGCCTGATCACCCGGAATGCCACTTCCTTGATCTTCCCTTTGCCTCTATCTTATTTGACCAAAATCAAACAGATCTCCGGTGTAACGGGGGTAACTTATGCCAACTGGTTCGGAGGGATCTATATCGATGAAAAAAACTTTTTCCCCCAGTTTGCCATAGAGGCCCGATCTTTTTTCAACCTCTACCCGGAGATTGCCATTCCGGAAAAAGAGTTGTCGACCTTCTTGCGGGAGAGAAAGGCCTGCATCGCCGGACGGAAACTGGTCAACAAATATCATTGGAAGATCGGAGAGATCATTCCTTTGCGCGGCGTTATCTTTCCGGGAAATTGGGAATTTGTGTTAAGGGGTGTCTATCATGGCACCCGGCAAATCGTCGATGAGAGTCAGTTCTTTTTCCATTGGGACTATTTGAATGAACAGGTCAAGGCCGTTTCCCCAACCCGGGCCAACCAGGTGGGCTGGTATGTCATCCAGTTAGCCGATCCTTTCAATGGCCCGGAGATAGCCCAGACCATCGACCGGCTTTTCAAGAATTCCCTGGCCGAGACCTTGACCGAAACCGAGAAAGCCTTTCAACTCGGTTTTATTGCCATGACCGAGGCCATTATCGTTTCCATCAAGGTTATCTCCCTGGTGGTCATTTTTATCATTATGATTGTCCTGGCCAATACCATGGCCATGACCGCCAGAGAGCGGGTAGCCGAATATGCCGTCTTAAAAACCCTGGGGTTCGGAGGTTGGACCCTGTTTGAGCTGATTACCGGGGAATCCCTGCTGATTGCCCTGGCTGGAGGGGTTCTGGGCATCGGCCTCACCTTCCCTACTGTCCGGGTGGTCGCCCGGCAGTTGGAGATGTTTTTTCCGGTTTTCAGGATTCATCCAGCCACCCTCTGGATGGCCCTGGGGGCCTCGGCTTTGGTAGGCCTTGTGGCCGCCCTTTTCCCGGTCTACCGGGCCGTCAACATCCGAATCGCTGAAGGGCTGAGGGGGGTCGATTAATAAAATGATTGAAAGTCGTATTTTTAAAAACACCGAAGGAGAGTTCCATTATCTGGACTTCGGCGGCTCCGGGCCTTTAGCCCATCTGGCCCATGCCACCGGGTTTTGTGCCGGAACCTATTCCCCCCTGGCCAAATTATTGACCCCTTCTCTAAGACTCACTGGCATGGATCATCGCGGCCATGGAAAGACCAGGGCCTTGGCCGATCCCCGTAAGCTGAAAAATTGGAATATCTTCGTGGCCGACCTGGAACGATTTATTGAATTCCTTCAAGAACCCGTTATTGCCATAGGCCATTCCCTGGGGGGAACGGTCAGTCTGCTCCTGGCCGTCAAGCGGCCGGATCTGGTGCGGGCACTGGTCCTGCTCGACCCGACCATCCTGCCTTTTTCCTGGATGTGGTGGTGGTTTCTGGCTAAAAAAACCGGGATGGCCCAACGGGTCCCCATTGCCGCCCGGGCCGTTCGACGGAAAAGGGTCTGGCCGGACCGGGAGACCGTTCTCAATGCCTACCGGTCCAAGGGGAGCTTTAAATGGTGGCAGGACGGATTTCTGGAGGCCTATCTCGACCATGGTATGAATCCGGGCGGTAATGGGTCCATTCGTCTGCGCTGTGACCCGGCCTGGGAATCCAGGTGCTTTTCCGCCTGCCCCCATGATATCTGGCAATATATCCCTAAAATCAAGTGCCCGACTCTGGTCTTGTACGGGAAGGATTCGGACACCTTCCTGGCACCGGCAGCCAAACGGTTTAAAAAGAACTACCCCCCGGCGGTCTTGAACGGCCTTCCAAAAACCAGTCATTTTGTCCCCATGGAACGACCGGAAGAAACACGGGAAGCCGTCCTGGGATTTTTAAATAGGTCGTTGATAACCCGTTAGGGTTCACGATCCCATTCAGGGTTGCCACCTCCTATTGTCTCCGAAATATTCCTACCGCTTATCAGTTTTCCTTCAGCCACACACCCATTACCGGATCCGTTAATCTATAAATATTCTTATCGTCTCTTTCGATCAGATCTCTGGAAAGAAGACCATTCATCGCCCTCTGAGTCCCGCCTACAGAAAGACGATGCCTCTCCAGAAATTCCCTGGCATAAGGGGAGATGGTCGGCTCTTGGGCCAGGGCTTTGAGCAAACCCCTCTGAATTAAGGTCAACCCGCTCCAGATACCTTCAAAGTCCTGCGCCTCCATAGGAAGCAATATCCGAAAAGCAGCCCTTACCGTATCCGTGGTGCATTGTCTTGCCGTCAGATCCCAGGCAATCGAGGCCAGTTTCTGGACATAATAAGGATATCCCCTTATGCTGTTATATATTTCCAGGGCCGTTTCCTTTGGGCAGCTTTTACCAGCTCCCGTAGGGTGGGTGCAGCGAAGCGCAACCCACCAACAGTTGTCATAGAACCCATCAATAAAAAGCGGGGGAGCACATCCATCATTCTCCCCCGACCTCATCTGGAAAAGCATTCACCGATCCACTCCAAGATTCGGGATAAAGACCTTTTTCAACAAATTCATGAAAGCTGGAATGCGGCCAATCCCGGGGATATTTGACCAATCCATGCTTCACCGGATTATAATGGATATAATCGCAATGATTTCGATAATCCCTTTCATCCCGGATCGTGTGCTCCCAAAACCGCCGTTGCCAGATTCCTTTTTCCCCCTTTTTTTGCATGGAGGCGGTGGGTTTGGTGTTGGTGGGTTTTTGAATGGTGGGTTGCGCTATCGCTCCACCCACCCTACATGCTTCACCCACCCTACATGATGCATCAAAATTATCGATGGGCTGCGGTAATGCTCGACCCGATCTACATTTTGTTAAATCCCGTAGGGTGGGTGGAATGAAATGGAACCCACCAATACCATTTTCACCCGTTAATAGAAAATATCCTTTGGTAAAGAAGGCCTTGATGAATTTCCATCGAGAGGAATAATCATTGTCATCCAGCGGTAGTTGCCAAATGCAATGAAGATGATCCGGAAGGATTACCATCGCTTCAACAGAAAAAATCTTTCTCGAAATACATGATTTAAATCCCTCTTGTAAAAGAGAGATGGTCCTTTCATTTAAAATTGGTTGGCGCAGATAAGTCACCACCGTAAAGAAAAAAGTCCCACCATGAACATAATTTCGTCGATATTGTCCCATCACGCCTCATCGTAGGGTGGGTGCAGCGAAGCGAAACCCACCGATATCAGCAGAGAAGCGGAACCCACCATTTATTGAAAACATATCGCACCCCACCCATAGCCCGGGAATTGGGTTGAGAAGATCGAAACCCACCAATTTCCGATGGCCGAATCGATGTGGATAAAACAATCCCACAAATCGGTGGGTTCCGTTAGCACTTCACCCACCCTACAGGGCTACAGGGCTGCCATCGCTACCGTTGCCCAACAAACCAAAACGACAATAAAAAAAGATGTGTTTTTGCTTTCATAAAACCTCCTATCGGGAGAAGCAAGGGTTAGTACAACAATGTCACATTTGGTAAAAATGACCGTCGTGAAAATGAAAAATAATTTTTTTAATGCAAAAACTATGCTATGGGAAAATAAATTAAATTATATTTTTATTTTATGCAGTTAGGTGTGATGAAGCCGGAAGGAAGAATGAATATTGCACAAAAGCATGTGCCATTTGCACAAATATTTGGTTGGGGATGAATTGGGATTTCGATTCACTTCATAGTTTAACCCCATTGGAGGCTATTTTTGATCTTTGCTTGATTTAAAAGAATAACTGTACCTGTTTATTTTATTGGTGGGTTGCACTGCGTTCCACCCACGCTACACGCTTCCAACCAGAAACGTCTGTCAAGTTTTTTTAATTTTGATCAGAAGCGGCTTACCCCATCTGGTCTATCTGGTTTATTTGATCTTTTTTCTTTTTTATTTAGTTTCGATAAGACGAAAATCCCACTTGACCCGAATTTTTTTCCATTTTATAATCTCAACGAATGAAACAAAGAGTTAATAAGGGGGCGTGATATGCCGGAGACGATGGTTCGCTCAAAAATAGATTCCGCAGTAAAAGCCAAGGCCCAGAATCTTTTACAAGGCCTGGGACTCTCAATAAGTGAGGCAATACGGCTCTTTATAAACCAGGTGGTTATTGAAAAGGGGTTACCCTTTAAAGTCGAACTGTCAAAAGGGGAAACTGAAGAACATGATAGATGGTTCCGGCGACAGGTCAAAACCGCCATAAAGGAAGCGGACAACCCCAATACCGTTTTTATTCCGCATGCACAAGTGCGCGACCGATGGGGTGCGAAACGCATTGAGTTATCGAAAAGGGAACTCGCGAACTGGTTATCGTAAGGACACCTTACCTCACCGCTTATCGGATCAAAAGAAATAAAATTCAAATTCTCCGCATTCTTCACAGTGCACGGGAGTGGCCAAAAAATTTTTTGTCTTAGCCAGCAGTTCCCGTAGGGTGGGTGAAACGAAGTGCAACCCACCAACCCAATAAAAAATGACAAAATCAATTCATAACCCACAAGGGGTACAAGGCATTTATTATGTGGTGGGTTCCGTTTCACTTCACCCACCCTACCTGTTTCAAAAAATCGTCGCCTCATCCCCCCGATGTTTGAGGAAAAGCGGCATTGACATATAAATATTCCACCTTTTCTTTGTGGGCCAATTCTTCCAGGGCCAGTTTCCGGAAGATCTCCTTAGCCTCTCCGGCCGAATGTAATTCAGCCAGGTTCAGGTAAAATTCATGGGAATGCTTTTCCCTTTCCGCAGCCAATAAAAAGGCATCCTTTTGGAGCAGGTCGGGAACAACCGGCGGGGCTTGAAAGGCCTCGACAATCTTGCTGTCATGGACCTGGGCCAGATCCAGGGTAAAACCCGATACTTTTCCCTGAAGATACTTTTCCAGAAAATCTTTATGTTTTAATTCTTCACGGGCCAGAAATTCCAGGGTATCCCTGGTCATATCGTCCAGGACCACCTCCTGGAGGCGTTTATAAAAAGTATGTGACAGCTCCTCAAAGATGATCGCCTTTTTAAATATTTCCCCGGTAGTAATCGCCTTCATACGCACCTCCTATGATTTGATAGTCCTTTATTTTGATGGATTCGTAAAAATGTCTCTCGGGCCGTCACCCCGGCGAAAGCCGGGGTCCAGACACCGTCCCGGTGGAAAACGGGAACCAGACCTTTGAACCTGGATTCCGGTTTCCACCGGAATGACGGGAAAGAGCAATCTTTGACTTTTTACATAGCCATCATTTTCTATTTAATACCCTTTACAGCCAAAAGCAAGCTCTCAACCTGCCCGACAAGGAGAAGACAGTCAATATACAGTTTTTAAATCCCAAAAATACAGGATTGTCTGGATTTCTTTTTTGATAATTATCGTTACACTTTAATTAGAATAATTCCACTTTCCCGTTGATTTTCAAAAAATAAAGAAAGGGCCTGAAAGAGAAATGCCCAAGGGGAATTCAATATGGGAAGCCTGAAAATTGTCTCTCGAAGCAGTCAGCCTTTTATCGATCGGGTGGAAGCCGGGAAGCTGCTGGCCCGGGAAATTGGGCATTTAGGGAATCGGAAAGCGGTCGTTCTGGGAATCCCTCGGGGAGGTATTATTGCCGCCCTGGAATTGGCCCTGGCCTTGAATGGTGACTTGGATGTCGTGCTTTCCCATAAATTGCGCACGCCGGGACATCCGGAATTGGCCATGGGCGCCATCGCCGAGGGCGGCATTGCCTTTGTCGATCCGGGGATCGTCCGGATGTTAGGGATAGATAATCACCAGATCGAGGGGGAAAAAGCACATCAGTTGGCAGAACTCACCCGCCGGGCCGTTCAGATCCGCAAGGTCCGCCCCAAAGTTCCTCTCGAGGGCAGACTGGTCATTATTACCGACGACGGGGTGGCCACCGGAGCCACCACCATGACCGCCCTCAAAGCCGTACGGGTTGAAGGCCCGAACCGACTGGTTCTGGCACTGCCGGTAGGTTCCGAGGATTCCGTGATGCGCTTAGCTGATGAGGCCGATGAAACCATCTGCCTCCGGGTGCCGCCTGACTTTATGGCCGTGGGACAGTTCTATGCTTCATTTGACCAGGTTAGCGATGATGAAATGCTGACTATCCTGAAGGAGGCCCATGAAAAGGAGAAAGGAAGATGAATCCAAAGCTGCTGAAAGAAGCTGAAAAATTAGCTGCCGAGGTGGGACATGTTTTTGTCGCTACAGCCGACCCCTCCGGAAGAACGCACATCGCTGCCGCCCGGACCCTTTCCATCACCCCGGGAAACGAAGTGGTGATAGCCGACTGGTTCTGCCCTGAGACCATGCAAAACCTTTGCAGCAACCATTTTCTGACCATTGTTACCTGGAACCCGGTCACGGATTATGGTTTTCAGATCATCGGAGAACTGATGGATTTGAAGGAGCTTGGCATGATGAATGGCTACCTTCCGGAAATGGAAAACCACCCCATTCCTCAAATTGAACGTCAAATGGTAGTCCGTGTGGATAAGATCATCGACTTTAAAATCCAACCCCATAGTGATGTTGAACAGTAGACCCCAAACAGAAGGGACCTATGCATTCCGCCAACATTCAAGAATATCCGGTCAAGGTTTCGGCCGGTAAGGTTTTTCTGGAAGGTGACCTGAAGATACCCGAGGGTGCTCAGGGACTGGTGGTTTTTGCCCACGGAAGCGGGAGCAGCCGACACAGTCCCCGAAATCAGTCCGTAGCCCGCTACCTTCATGGAACCCGATTGGCCACCTTGCTTTTCGACCTGCTGACCTCCCAGGAGGAGGCAGAGGATCGCTACACCGGACATTTAAGGTTCAATATCCCCCTTTTAGCCGAACGATTAGGCTTTGTAACCGACTGGGTTCTGGCCGACAAGACCACCCGGGACCTGACCATCGGTTACTACGGGGCCAGCACCGGGGCTGCGGCAGCACTAATGGCCGCCACCGCCCGACCCCTGGTTGTTTCCGCCATTGTATCCCGCGGGGGTCGTCCGGACCTGGCCGGAGATGACCTTTATCTGGTGAAGGCCCCAACCCTCCTGATCGTAGGAGGTCACGATTATCCCGTAATCGAAATGAACCGTGAAGCTATGGAGAAGCTTCAAACCGAAAAAAAGCTGGTCATCGTCCCCAGGGCTTCTCATCTTTTTGAGGAACCGGGGGCCATGGAAGAAGTCTCCCGGCTGGCGGCCGAGTGGTTTCAGAACTACCTGGTAGGGGAAAAGTCAGCGGCTTCCCGAGAAGAAGGAAGGAATTCCAGTCATGGCTAAACTCTCATGCCCGCCTGTAGCGGGCACCACGAACCATGAAAATTTCGAATGTCAAAGTAAGGTTGGTTTTAAACCCGTAACTCGTAACCAGAAACCCGCAACGTTATTTTCTTATTAAACCCTCTTATCATTTTTCGGGGGGCATCTTCAGGTCCACCACATCGGCCTGAAAGATATCGATAAAGTCTTTAATCCGGGGGTGGGAGATCTTTTCCTTAAAAGAGGTTTTGGAGGGCCGCACCGGAGAAACAGCCTCGCTCCGTATTTCCTTTTGCGGTTCGGTGGAAAGGAATTTGATTTTGACCTTCCGTTTATAAAAGTCCTGGCAGAGTTTTTCTAATTTCTTTTTATTGCCGTTTCCCTCCAACAATCTCAAATGAAAGGAATTTCCCTTGAAGTCCCATTCCAGGGTATTTTTGTCTACGACCCTTAGATCGGCCTGGGCCAAATAAGTAGCCAAAGGAATATTTTCCCCACGAATAAATTCCAGCAATTCTTCTTTCGAAAACGGTTCGGACCCTCTCGAAGCGGGTGGTTCGAAGGGGGCCTCGGGAGGTGGGGCTTCCACGACTTCTTTTTCGACCCTTTGCACCCTGGCTTCTTCAGGCCAGGGATCGTTGGAATAAACCGGAGAAGTCTCTTTCAGGGTTTCCATCTTCTTTGGTGCCGGTTCTTTAAAGACCGGGGGAGCTTCTCGGGGGAGAAGGCCCTGTTCCTGGATCCGGTCCAGTTTCTCCAGAATAGTATCGATGGGAATGATTTCCCGTAATCGAGCCGTTCGGAGCAAAATCATTTCCAAAGCTAAACGGGGCTGGGGGGCCCGGCGCAATTCCCATTCCGATTGGATTAAAAAATGCAATGCGTCCTGGAGAAACTCTAAGGAAACCTCCTGGACCTTTTTTTTAATCCCGGAGATCTCTTCCCCGGGAAGGTCTAATAAAGGCCCCTGATCATGTCCCATTTTTATCAGGAGCAAACTTCGGACCTGTTCGATGAGGTCCTTATAAAACTGTTTCAAGTCGTAACCGAATTCATAGACCTCGCAGACCAGTTCCAGCAGTCTTTTTACCTGGTTGCCGACGATGGCCCAGCCGACTTCAAAAATGATCCGGCGGTCCACAAAACCGAGGATTTCCTGAACCTGGGCCTCGCTTATTTTTTCCGCAGAAAAGGAAAGGATTTGATCCAAAAGACTTAAGGAATCCCGAATACTTCCCTCGGATTGCCGGGCGATCAAACGTAAGGCCCCTTCTTCCACGGCTACCTGCTCGGCCTGGGCCAGAGATTTAAGATAATCGACTATCGAATCCAGGGAAACCCGTCTGAAATTAAAGGACTGGCAGCGGGAAAAAATTGTTAAAGGGACCTTGTTGAGTTCCGTAGTGGCAAAGATAAACAGGGCGTGTTTAGGGGGCTCTTCCAGGGTCTTTAATAAGGCATTAAAGGCCTCCCCGGTCAACATATGGACTTCATCGACGATATAAATCTTGTAGCGGCCCTGGGCCGGCAGATACTTGATGTTTTCCCGCAACTCCCTGACGTCGTCGATCCCGCGGTTGGAGGCCCCATCGATCTCCTGGACGTCGAGGCTCACCCCCTGGGTGATCTCCCGGCAGGAAGTACATTGGTTGCAGGGAATCGGGGTCGGGCCATTCTGGCAATTAAGGGCCTTGGCCAGGATTCGGGCCACCGAGGTCTTGCCGACTCCCCGGGGACCGCTGAACAGATAAGCATGGGCAACCCGCCCGGATTTAATGGCGTTTTGCAGGGTCTGGGTTACATGATTCTGCCCCAATACATCTTCAAAAACCTGGGGCCGGCATTTCCGGGCTAAAACGAGATAGGACATAAAAACAGGCGTGAGGCTTAAGGCACAAGGCGCAAGATAAAAGGTATGCGGATAAATGCGGATAATGCTCTTTATTTTTCAAGAAAACGGGCATCCGTTTTCTTGAGACCAGCATCCGCCGAAGGCGGAGAGCAGGTATCTATCAATCACGTCTATATCGTGATTGATGGATAATCATTTTGCCTTACCGTGTTTATCCGTGAAATCCGTGCCAAAATATTTCAAAAAGCTAATTTAACATTAAAATTCTTCTTCCCCATTCCGAAATCCGTAATCCAAAATCCGAAAATGGAAATGGCGGAGAGAGAGGGATTCGAACCCTCGGTACACCTTTTGGGCGTACACACGATTTCCAGTCGTGCTCCTTCAGCCAACTCGGACATCTCTCCGTAAGAAAATTTTTTTAACATTTTTCTCTGATATAAGTCAAGATTTATTCTCTCAATGGATGGTATCCATTCGGCTCGTTTAATAATTTTAATTATTTTTTTATAAATATTTTTAACATGTTACATGTAATTAACGTAAAGTTTGTCCTCGAAAGCCCTAATCGGGGAACGGAAATCCAGGGCTTTCTTTTCCCTGAATAACTCTGGATTCCGGCCTTCGCCGGAACGACGGAGGGGTTATCGACGATTTCTAAAAAAATTAAACTGATTATAATGAAGGATCAACCGGGGATTGCGCTGAACTCCTCAAATCCATTTTAGGAAAACCCCAAAGACCACCAAGGCCGCCACATCAACGCTCAGGATACCCCCAACGGTCAAGGTCTTTTTGCCGACCGAATCCATATCATGAACCCGGAAAGAGACCAGAAAGAAGGGCAGATAGCCGATCAGAAAGATAAGCCAGGGGGCCTTTGTCCCCCACCAGGAATAATCCCAGGTCAGGGCCCCCAGGCCATTCAGGAGAACTTCCACAAAAACACAAAAAACCGAATTTAAAACGGCCAGGAAAAGACGGTTGGGGATGCCCAGGATCCGGAGTTTTTTGTCGGCCGGCAGCATCTTGCCGAAGGTGATCCCGGCCACGGCAAACATAAAACATATTTCGATATTAAGGCCGATGAGGATCAAATAGGCGGTCTTCCCCGGGGCGCCCCAGACCGGGGCCTGGTTGGTGAAGTGAAAGACCAGGCCGTTCCAAATCTCATTAAACCAGTCCATCCCCCAGAAGGCCAGTCCGGCGAAAAAGAGATTCCAGTTTTTCCGCTCGATCTCCACGGCATAGACATAGACCACCAGGGCGAAAAGGGCGATCACATACCACTGAAACAGACTACCATCCCTCAAAATCCTTGAGGCCTCCAAGGCGGAAGCGGTCGGCATAGCTCTTCTCCTTTCAAGTGTGTCAAGCCACCCCTTTTTTTCTTAACCCCGACCTGACGAGCGATCTCAGTCATAGAAATCACCAACTTACGGGGCATACTTCGCTTTTACTCCCAGTTTGCTCTTCCCGTCAAGAAATTTCCAAATGAATGGTAAAAGTTCTATCCCAAAACGCCCGATCTATGCTTCATAAAATCGCTGATAGCGGACCACCATCAACCGACTTTTTGATGGTTTTGAAGGAAAGCTGAGTTCTTCCAAATGGGCCAAGCTGGCCAAATGCTCCCAGGACACCGCCCATAGGAATATTGACGATCTGGTAAGGCGTAGCGTTTTGTCGAAAGAGCCAGGCGGCGGTCGCAGCACCAGTTATGCCTTGGCGGACCAATGGACGAGGTGAGGGCACCAAATCCGGGCTCGGCCCTGTTCCCGGCGAATCCCAATCCTGATCTCAACGGGGGTGGATTGTAGCGCCAAATCGTTTGGCTCGTAGCATCGGTATTCTGCTTAGAGGCACCTTTTTAGGGGTAAAAAGATGCCTCTAAGACCCTTTTTCTCTATCCGTTTTGATAAGACCTACAGAGAATTCAATCAGTTCGTCTGGTACGACCCTGTCTGGGTCTGGGGTGTGAGGATGACCGTGCCTCGGGACAGACTTCTCTTCCTTTGCAGCCTTATTGATAGCGTCCAACGGTAAGGCAACCTCGATGAGTTTGCGGGGGTGATTTGATGGGATGAGTCATGAACTGCCTCAATATTCAATTAAATGCTATGCCAGCAGATGCGGCGATTTTGCCTGCCAGTTTTTGAAAATCGGCATAACAACTCTTGACAGCCTCCATGTGGGAACCAATCGCCCCATCGGCTGATTTAAGGAAAAAAATCGGTTTGCGCGCCTCCATGGCCATCGGCATCAGACTTCGATAATGCTTGAGCAATGAAAGACAATAGGGATCCTGCGCAACAAGTGGCAAAGACGTAATCGTTTCAGCCAGAACCGCTTCTCGATAGACACCTGGTATTCGATCCATCCAACGTTTATATGCCTTAACCGGGCGAGTATCGAGAATGCCATGTTGCATAACAATGTAGCCGATAGGCTGCATCACCCCTTTGGGCATCGGCAGATCTGGCGGCGCCTTGGTGAGAAGGTCCGCCCATATTGCGCGCCAGTCCCGCAATGTAGGCCCAAGGTTCTTGAGACCTTGCAGAGAGAAAAGATCCGGGGCCAGCGGCAGACAAACCTGATCGGAGGCAATCAACGCTGAACGATTGATGGCGCCCAGATTGGGGCCGACGTCGATCAATACCAGTTCTGCTCCCCATCCGGCTCCGCGCTGGACAAGACGGTGAAATGCCGTCATAGTACGAAAAGCGGATTCGTCCCGATTGTGGCACCGAGGCCACGCATCGGAAAGCTTGTCTTCAAACCGCGACAATCCAAGGTCGCCTGGAATGAGGCCGAGGTTCTTGGTAATCATTTCCACGCCAGGCTCGGCGATGTCGCCGGTACCTCGCAGAATCGGTCGAATTGCTCCATAAACGGTGTCAGGATGTTCGTCATCAGGCCACAATGTTTCCAGGCGTTCCTCGTCAAGAAACATGGCGGTAAGGTTTGATTGTGGGTCAAGATCTACAGCAAGTGTCTTGACGCCGTGGTCTGCAAACATCCATGCCAAATGATACACCAGTGAGGTCTTGCCCACACCGCCCTTGTTGTTAAAGAAGGCGATTGTCTTCATGTTAACCTCCGAAATATCTTAACCAATACGGAGTGCTCGTCGAACTCGAATTGCGCGGGGAGGTTGCCATTCTGTGCCAGGAGAGTCTGAGCCCGCTGAACCCCGTAGCCAAACCTGTTGACAAAGCCGAGCGATTTCATGGCTTCGGCAATCACCGGGTTGCGGTAACTGTTACGGGTAGGAAAGTTTTCCGGTGTAGCTTCACCATACAAGCCGCCGGGACTTTGGATCTCAATGTGTCGCTAAATGCGTAAAAACGAATGGGGGAATTACTATCATAATTACGGTGCATGACAGCATTCATCAAGAGCTCCCGTAACGCCCACTCCGGGTAGTCTGGTTGCAACTTTTCCTCAAGTGCACTGACCGCACGCATCGTTGTCTGAATCAGCACCTTGAGCCTTCCTTCCAACTCACGGAGCACGGAGTTAAGATCGCCGGAAATTTCTGCTTGATCATCGGGTAATTCCGTCAAGTCCGTACCAGGCAACTTGAGATATTGAACATAGGCTCCCGGCAGAAAAAATCGGGGGTTTTTCCCGAAGAGCAATACACCTGCGTGCGTTAGACAAGCACGTTCGGGATCGTATAGCCTTAAGGATGCCAACTGTAGTTCGACTGATCGATCATTAGCTGAAATGGTTTCCGGATCAACGGCTTCTCGACGATAGGCATCAAATTGTCCCAAGGCTATTTCATCAATCGTCGCTTCAGAGCAAGGACGTGCATCAAAGGAACGGGCAAGTGCAACACGACGCTCTGACAGAATACGTTCTTCTTGTTCATTGGCGATGCCTTTACGCGGCCCTACTCGAATGTGAACACGACCCTTATAACGGACAGGCGGAAGATCCGAGGGGAAAACCTCCACCACCACAACATCGCCATCAGTTAGAGAAAACTTGCCTACATTCATGTAGGGCTGGGGTAACACATTCCCATCGGACCGAATACCACCCAGGTTCCTAAGAAGTTCATCGGTCACCGTCAAACCGGATAATGCCCCATTGTTTCTCACCCCGACAAGTAAGTAGCCCGGTCGGCGATGGTTAGGAAGATCATTGGCAAAAGCACAAATTGCCTGACCAAATTTATCCGTATCATCCACCGAGACTGTTCGTTCAATATTGTCAGCTTCCAAATCGGTCAATAGTCCAATCAATTGCTCTTCAGTTAACATAGTGCCCCCGATTTTAAAAGTGGCTTGTTCAACATTGTATTTCTGCTTTCTTTAAGAGTTCCCGAATTTCAAAATTCACAGACGAAACGCCCCAGCCGGGTACGGCCTCGAATGGGTTGCGCAGATAATAGGGGCCTTCAACTCCTTCGCTTTCGCCCAGGAGCATGACGTCCAGAAGGAATTTATCGGCCTGGTTCAGGGCGTAGAGCATTTCGTTACGGGTAATGGTGACGGTGCCCGCGCCCTGCACGCAGCCCTTGACCTCGATGTGACGGGCCTCGGGCTGGGTAGCGATACCGATAGTGACCTCATCGGCCCGACCAAGCAGTCGGTCACTGAGAGTTCCATCGGGCGTTTTGTAAAAGACATGAACCGCCCCCTCAGCAATAGGCACCACAGCGACAATCGTGGCGACGACTGAATAAAAAAACCTCACCTCGCCTTTAAGAAATGGGGTCTCTTATTCTTTCATCGATACTCCCTTAGCTAAAGGGTGCCGACAAGAAAACTTCGTAAAATTACTACAGATTTTCTATCCTTAAATTGAAAAAAAGTCAATAGTCAATAAAAAATGGTCTATTTTTGCTAAAAAAGCAGGACCATCGGTTTTTCAGACTACGTCGTATGACCTTTGTGAATGTTTTTTATGGCTCTTTTTATGTCGGGGGGATGAGTGGACTCTGATTTATTGCGCTAAAAATATCTTCCTTTAACGGTCTTGATCTCACAAGGGCCGGCAGGGTTGATTCTTTTCTTTAAAGGTCTTGGCCAGAGGCCGGAATTGGTAGGCGGTGGATTAATCCGGAGTATGGGAGGTTGGTCTTGCGTTTTGTCTCTACGAAAAAGGGGCGAACCGGAAGCTTATGATGAGCGGATCTTAGGGGACGGATATTTCGTCCAAGCTATCCTGGAAGAAGCGGATCAAAAACTGGTCCGGCAAATTAGAGCCCGAAAGAAAGCCGGGGCGTTGCCGAGGATCATTAAAGAAAAATGTCGAGAAGCCGGAGTTAATGAAATTGAGCTAAAATCCGGAAGCCGCCGAAAGGCCGTGTCGGAACTTCGAAGAAGGCTCTGTTTTTATTTATACCGTGAATTGGGGCTCCCTATGGCTGAGATCGCTCGCCAGGTTGGAGTTGGGACAACTGGGGTGGCTATGGCAATTAAAGCGATGGAAGCAGCTACTAAAACTGAATGAAATGAACAACGTCCCAATCGCGTTCAAGGTAATCCCCAGAAAGGGAAAGGTTGTTTCAGGAGGACATGAAGGCGTTAAAATAATATAAATTGGAAAAAATAACGGGTTGATATTTTATTTTCTAAACATTTTCCCGACTTACCTACCCCATTTATTCATAGTTTTTCCCTTGTATAACTTAACTTAATTCATTATAATAACCTTGTATTTATAAATACATTGGGACTTATTGAAGGGACCAATTTCTATGAAACGTTTTATCTTCCAAAAATTATTGGCCTGGAAAAATCAGAAAAGGCGCAAGCCCCTTATTCTTCGCGGAGCACGACAAGTAGGGAAGACCTGGTCGGTTATTGATTTTGGAAAGCATTATTTTAAAGGAAAGGTACATGTTGTTGATCTGGAAAAACATCTGGACTGGCATAGGATATTTTCAGGGAATCTGGCACCGGCTGGAATACTTTCGGAGTTGGAAATCCTTCTAAATGAAAAGATTATTCCAGAAAAAGACCTGCTTTTTCTGGACGAAATTCAAAGTTGCCCCCGGGCGATAACGGCCCTTCGGTATTTTTATGAGGAATTTCCTGAGCTTCATGTGATCGCGGCCGGCTCCTTGCTCGAATTCGCGATGAAAGAGATTTCGTTTCCTGTGGGGCGCGTCCAGTTTTTGAATATGGTTCCCATGAGTTTTCCGGAATTTCTGCAAGCCACAGGCAAAACCACGGCTGCGGAACTCCTTCTTTCCGCTCCCCAAAAACAACCAGACAGTGTTCACGCCATGCTGTTGGAAGAGCTGCGCCGCTATTTGTTTATCGGCGGGATGCCCGAAGCCGTGTCGGCTTATGCCCGTTCCGGTAAAATGCGTGATGCCTTTGAGGTCCAGGCAGAACTGGCCAATGCCTATCGGCAGGACTTTGCCAAATATGCCCCTTATTCCGATAAACGCTGTTTGAATTCCGTTTTTTCTTCCACAGCCCGATCCGTTGGGCAACAGATTAAATATACCCATCTGGCCGAAGGCTTCAGCATTCCAACCATTAAAAAAGCTTTTGACTTGCTTTCCCTGGCCCAGGTGATCCGCAAGGTCTCTTCCTCTTCCCCGGCCGGGCTCCCTCTCGGGGCTTCCGCTTCGGAAAGAAAGTTTAAAGCGCACATGGTGGATGTTGGATTGATGCAACATCTCTGTGGAATGCCGATTGATATCGAATATAGCCGATCTGACTTGCTGTCTATCTATCGAGGGGCTATGGCCGAACAGTTTGTTGGTCAGGAATTTGTAGCTGCAGGGCAGGAGGAATTGTACTATTGGTCAAGAGAGGCTAAAAGCAGCAGTGCCGAGGTTGATTTTTTAATCACCATCAATGGTCGGATTCATCCGGTCGAAATCAAGAGCGGCGCATCAGGAAGACTGAGAAGTTTGCACTTGCTGTTGGAGACTTATCCGAATTGTCCGTCCGGTTATGTATTCTCCAGTATGCCCTATTCCGAATTGCCAAAGCAAAAATTGATTTTTTTGCCTCTTTATTATGCCTTTACGATAATCCACCAGGAAGGTGTATCGGTAAGGGGATCGGATAACAAGAACTATTTGATATGATGGATGCTTTGAACGGGAAGGGGATGTTTCCCCTGAAAATAAGACCCGAAACTTGGCTTTGCTGACGGGCTTGTTGGAATGGAACGGGCCCATCCAAACCAACCCATAACAAAAGCCGAAGGAAAACAGCATGATACGGATCGGCCTGTATGTGTAAACTGAAGAGCTGTCAGCCGGATCGTCCCAAGTCTAACGTGTTTACCAGAAAAACATATTGCATTATGTTGTCGTAAATGATATCTATACGCTATGAAATGGGAGACACTGCTAACCTTGGTCGCCGACGAAGCGGTTTTCGCGTCCGCCCTCTTGCTGTCTGGAAATGAATCGGTCCGTCAAGTGCGTCTGCAACTGTCGCGCTGGGTAAAGGCGGGACGATTGCTCCAGCTCCGCCGGGGGGTCTACGCCTTGGCACCGACTTGGCGCAAAGTGGAGCCGCACCCGTTCCTGGTTGCCAACCGGCTCCAGCGAGGGTCTTACGTGAGCCTTCAGGCTGCCCTGGCCTGGCATGGCGTCATCCCTGAACAGGTCCCGGTCGTGACGAGCGTCGGACCGGGTCGCCCGGAGATGGTTCGCAACTCATTGGGCGTATTCCAGTTCAATCACCTTGCCGACAGGCTGCTCTTCGGCTACTCCAGGGTGGAGGTTTCCCCCCGGCAGTTCGCCTTCGTGGCTTCCCCGGAGAAAGCACTTCTGGATCTCGTTCACCTGACTCCCGGGGCGGAGGCCACTGAATACCTCCGGGAGCTTCGCCTGCAGAATCCGGCCGCGATCCACCTGTCCATGCTTAAAGAACTGGCGCAACGCAGCGGCAAACCCAAACTGGTCCGAACCGCCCTACGCGTTGGCCCATTGCTCGCCGCAGAGGAGGGGGAGGCCCTATGAAGGAGTACCTGCGACAACTGGCGGAACAGGCGGACAATGACCTTGTCCGCGGAGGCCTGGTGCGTGAATACCTCCAGGCACGGGTACTCGAGTCGCTGCAGGACTCGGGTGCCTTCCTGCGGTGGGCCTTCTTGGGCGGCACGGCGTTGCGGTTCTTGTTCTCCATTCCGCGGTTCTCGGAGGATCTCGATTTTTCACTCATCAAAGCGGGCGAAGATGCCGGATTCAGGGACGCCTTGGCCGAGGTCAAGCGGGCACTCGGTCTCGAAGGCTACCGGATCGAGATCAAAGTCAACGAACAGAAAGCGATTGCCTCGGCCTGGATCAGGTTTCCCGGGCTTCCCCACGAACTCGGATTCTCGACCCATCCATCACAGACGCTTTCCATCAAGGTGGAAATGGACACCCGTCCCCCACCCGGCGCGCGCATCGTGACCTCCATCGTCCGGCGCCATGTGACTCTAAACCTTTGTCATTACGACAAGGCATCTCTTTTGGCGGGAAAACTGCATGCCGTTCTGAGCCGTAACTGGACCAAGGGGCGCGATCTCTACGACCTCGCTTGGTATCTGGCTGACCGCACCTGGCCGGCCCCCAATCTAGTGTTGCTCAATGCCGCCCTGGCGCAAACCGGCTGGCAGGGTCCCGTCATGACGGCAAGCAACTGGCGGGACGAACTTCGTAACCGGCTCGAAGCCTTGGACTGGGAACGCGCACGGGCGGACGTTCGGCCGTTCCTGGAGAGGGAGCGCGACATCGCCCTGGTGACCGCGGAAGCCCTTGGCAGTTTATTGAGTGCCGGCGCCGAGCGGCGGGATGGCACGGAAGATCAACCATGAGATTAAACCACATCCTCCGCCTCTTCGGAGGATTCCATGACTGAAAAAACTGATAACCAGGCCGATCCTATCCAGGACAGAGTAGAAAAAGACCTCGACCTGCCTTATCATTCGATCCAGGCCAAAGACTGGGACGGCTTGGAGCGAGCCCTCTGCGATTTGTTGTTTTTGGAGGAAAAAATTGCCGCCGGTCTGGTCTATGAACTGAATGAGGATTTTAAAGCCGCCCTGGAAGCCCTGCCGGAAAATCAGAAAACTACTAAAAAGAAAAGTGAACAAAAATCCCGGCTGGCCCAATATACGCAGGATCTCCTGCTTTATGCCCGGGGTAAGGTTAATAAGCTGGAGATCATTCCTTCCCTGAAACTGCTGGAAAAGGAGGAACTGGAGGCGGAGCGGCAGCGCCTTCTCCGGCGTCCTACCCGTTTGGACCGCTTAACGGCCTTCGCCCAATTCACGAAATCCCAGACCCATCATTTCCTAAAAGTGGGCTCGGTGTCGAACCTGGTTTTGGCCCAGGCCTATGGTCAGGCCGCTGAGGGGCCCGTGACCCAGGCGGCCGAGGAGATAATACACTCCGGCCAGCCGGGGCCCATGCTGCTGCGGCACCCGGCCTGGCGTCCGCCTTTCAACCCCCACGCGGTCCTGCTTTATACCCTGGAAGGACATACCGACCGCGTTCAGGCCCTGGCCCTTACCCCGGATGGCCGGCGGGCCGTCTCGGGTGGAGGTTCGTGGGGTTTGTTTAGGGATTTTTCCCTTAGGGTCTGGGACCTGAAGACCGGCAAGTGTTTGCGGTCCCTGGAAGGACATAAACACTTCGTCAACTCTGTCGCAATTTCTGCCGATGGGCGCCTGGCCGTATCGGGCGGAAAAGAAAAGGTCTTGAGGGTCTGGGATCTGGTATCGGGTCGTAAACTTCTTTATTTGGAGGGACACACGGATGAAATCCAATCCGTTTCCATGACCGCCGATGGCCGTTTATCGGCATCTGCCCAGTGATGATCAAACCCTAAGACTATGGGACCTGGAAACCGGGCTTTGTCTCTCGGCAATGAGATTGAATAAAGTGATGAGAGGAGATTTTTGCCTGAAAGGGAATACCATCCTGGCCTGTTCTTATTCCGGGGACGGAGAAGCGTTCCAGATCATTGAGCCGGAGAAAGGGAACCCAAGAGAAATCCCCTGGCCGGTGCGGGTAACTCCCGTCAGGAGATGGCATTATGATCTGCAAGAAGGGACCGGGCATTGGGATAAGGCCCTGTCTGCCCTGTGTCCGATCTGCGGGCAGAGCAGCGAGGTCCCTTCAACCGTTGTTGAATCTATCAGGAAATTAAAGAGGGCTAAAAGCAAGCCCGAAAAAATGAGTCATTATCCGGCGCTGTCCTCCCACTGCCCATCCTGTGGATGTCCTTGGCAAACCAATCCGTTTATGGTCGATAATCGAGATTTAACCCGGATAACCCCCTGACAGGAGATGTCTGTTTGAAGTGAAAAAGGCAATGTTTCTCGATCATTCAAAGGTTGGTCCCACCAAAAAGTGGGAATAGCTTGGGGTTAGTAAAAAAATCGGGTTGGTAAAGTTTTATTAAGCCTATACTCCTCTCTTAGGAGCATTTATCACCAATTTGGTCATCTTGAGATGACCTTTTTTATTACTCCTTATTAAACCTACCTGTAACCTTATCCGACCCGTTTTTAAATTTTTTAATATAATAAAATAAATAATTTATTGGCGGAGAGGGTGGGATTCGAACCCACGGTACACCTTTTGGGCGTACAGCCGATTTCGAGTCGGCCCCGTTACAGCCACTTCGGTACCTCTCCGTTAGTTTCGATTTCGGATTTCGGAATTAACAAACCCTTATCTGTTTGGCTTTTTGAAATTCAAAATATTTTATTGACAGGATTTACAGATTTTTGCTTAAACCTTGAGCCCTGCGCCTTGAACCTTTTTTATGCTTGACTGCCTCGACGGTCCTTAAAAAACTTTTGCATTAAATCCCGGCATTTCCATTCCAGCACTCCCGGAATTACCTCAAAGCAATGGTTCAGCCGCCGGTCTTGCGAAACATCGTATAAAGACCCCAGGGCACCGGCCTTGGGATCGGCCGCCCCGTAAACCACTTTGCCCACCCGGGCCTGAATCACCGCCCCAGCGCACATCAGGCAGGGTTCGATGGTGACGAACAAGGTCGATCCCGGCAACCGGTAATTATTCAAAATCCGGGCCGCCTCCCTCAGAACCAATATTTCGGCATGGGCCGTAGGATCGTTGTTTTGCCGGGTCCGGTTATGATCGGAGGCGATTATCTCTCCGGCAGAAGAAACCAAAACCGCCCCGACAGGGACTTCCTCTTCGAGATAAGCCTGCTCGGCCTCTCTCAAGGCCAGGGCCAAAAATTCTTCGGCTTTAAAGATCGTTTCATCCACCGGTATTTTAATAAATTGACAGGGCCCCGATGTCAAGATATTTCATCTTTATTCAATTACTTCAATGGCATGGCAGGTGAGGACGGAATGGTGATGGTCATCGGGCCGGACAATTTAAAGATCAGCTCTATGCCGGCCTTAAGAAACAAATCTTCCTTTCCGGTAACATAGGCCAAAACCGCCCCGGTCCCGCCGCCGAGGGCGATTCCCGTCAGGGCCCCTGGGGTTTGTCCCAGAAGGGTGCCCACTCCGGCCCCCACTATGGCCCCCACTCCGATCAGACCGATATTACGCAACAGGTGGGCCCGGCCTTCTTTTTGGAATGGTTCGGTGGTTATGGGATTGACCGTTTCATTGGACAGGATCATCCGCACCAGCTTGAGTTCCAGCAAGGCTGTGCCGCTGAAATGTCCGGATTCAACGGAACGGGAAATAATCCCGATCAGGGGAACCCCGGCAGGAACCACTACCTGGGTCCCGATTAACAGGGGTTCTTTGAGGGTGGCGAAAAAAGACTGATTGGCCCGATGGGTTGAGGTTCGGATGGATTGATTCAACTGGACCTTAACCTGGGTCCCGGGGGGGATCGTGATCTGAATGGTCTCTGCAACAGGAGAAGAGGTCTTGACCGCCTCCGCTTTTTTCGGGGTTCCCCCTTTGTTGGAACCCATGGCCGGCAGTTCCGGGGCAGTGAACCCGCCGGCCGAAACCATGAAAAGAAAAATCAGGATAAAATATTTTTTCATTGGCTATTTTTTATATTGGTCATGACAGGACTTTTTCATCCTTTTCATCTCTTCCATCTGTTCAAAAACCGCCCGATTATTCCCTTGTTTTATCTTTTCTCCTATTCGCTGAACCAAGTCAAGGAATTGCTGTAAAATTTCAGCCGGCAATTTTCCGGTCTCCCGGGCAAATTCCTGGCAGCTTTTTTCAAAAACCGGGAAAATCTCCTCCGGGAAGCCTTTTCCTTTTTCCAGGGCAACTTTTAAATCAGAAAAACTTTGGGCCATCTTTTTCTTGGATTCCAACATAAACCTCTCCCTGTTCTTAGACTTTAATTTTCCGAACCCTTTCCGGGGGAACGACTCGGCGGATAAAAAAACCGGACAGGAGACAAAACATCCCCAGATAATTAAAAACGATGAAGTAGTTATCATCCAGGAGATCCAGAAGATAGCCACCCAAAGAAGGGCCGAGTATGCCGGAGAGAAAACCATAGGCAGTAAAGACCAGGCCTAAAATGGCCCCGAAGTGTTTCATCCCAAAACAATCGGCAACCAGGGGGGCAGAAACGGCAAATAAGGTTCCAAAGGCGAAGCCGATAATGGCTGACAAAATGATCAGGGCCGGGAAGGTATTCATGTGCGGCAAAATTAAATATGCACAACCAGCCGCAAAAAAAGTAAGGCTCATGATCCCCGTCCTTCCCCATTTATCGGAAAGAAATCCCATGATTATCCGGCTCAGGCCGTTGGTGATATTAAAAGAACTCAAGATCATAACCGCCCAGGGGACGGCCAGCCCATGGGACAGTCCGAAATTTACAGAAAGAACCACCATGGCAATACCGGCAGCCCCTTGAAAAGCCCAGGTCAGCCAAAGAAACCAAAAATTTTTGGTCTGAAGACTTTCAATAACGGTCAATGACCTTTCTGATTCCATAGGCCGGACTGGGATGTCCTGTCCCTTGGGACGGAGGTTTGAATGCATCTCCGGGACCCCAGTAAACCAGGCAGCCCCAACACCCATCAACAAGGCTGCCCCGGCCAGGATTATATTCATTGTAAAATAACCCATGGAATTAAGGAGATGCCCGAACACAGGGGCCATGATGGCTGCCGAGGCACCAAAGGCCAGGTTGACGATTCCTGAAACCAGGCCCTTCTTTTCCGGAAACCAGCGCTGAACCGTTGTCAGGGCCGGGATATAGATAAAACAGGAGGCCGTACCGTTCAAAAAAGCCCAGAGATAAAGTATCGGCAGCGTTGAGGCATAGGCGATCAAAA
Source organism: Deltaproteobacteria bacterium (assembly GCA_016219225.1). Lineage (NCBI taxonomy): Bacteria > Pseudomonadati > Myxococcota > Myxococcia > Deltaproteobacteria bacterium. The sequence goes on along the minus strand of JACRBX010000155.1, from coordinate 1,510 downwards.
AGGCATTTAAACCGCAGAGGAGGGCCCCGATGCTGATCATCTTGCGGGTGCCGAACCTTTCCTGCCAGTGACCGACAAAAAACATAAAAAAACCGACCGCGGCCAGGACAAAAAAGAGGGTATTGCCGATGGGACCCTTCCCTACCTGAAACATATTTTGCCACAGGGGCCCCATGACCCCTGGAAAACCGAAGATAAAGGCCCCCGGCCAGAAGATGGCCGCTGAACTTCCAGAAACGGCCATAATCCCTTGCGTTTTATCATTCATCAAAATATCCCAATCCCAAAAATCATCTTATTTCCCCGGCTGTTTGTACCAGAAAACTCTCTTTTTCATCCTTGAATTTTTCCTTGATGTCCAGGATCTCTTTCTGGGCAAGAAAGAAGGCCTCCACAACCTGAGGATCAAAATGGGTTCCCCGGCCCTCCCGGATGATTTCATAGGATTTTTCTACGGAGAAAATCTCCTTGTAAGGACGTTTCGAAGTCAGGGCGTCAAAGACATCGGCAATGGCTGTGATGCGTCCGGCCAGCGGGATCTTTTTTCCCGATAATCCTCTTGGATAGCCGCTGCCATCCCACCTCTCATGATGGCTCAGGGCAATGACTTCTCCTAATTTAATGAAGCCGGCCTGAGACCCTCCCAGGATATGTGCCCCCATCGTGGTATGCTGTTTCATGATCTTCCATTCTTCGTCGTTTAATTTCCCCGGTTTCAGCAGGATCCGGTCCGGGATACCGATCTTGCCCACATCGTGCATGGGTGCGGCATAGAGGATCGATTCTACGGTTTTCTCGTTTAATCCCAGGGTTCGAGCCACAGTCGCGGCATATTGGCTCATGCGCTGAATGTGGGCACCGGTTTCTTCATCTTTAAATTCCGCTGCCCGGGAAAGGCGGTAAATGGTGTCCAGAGAGGCAATCTTGATCCGCAGAAAGGCCTTCTGGAGTTGTTCGGTTCTCCGGGCCACTTCGGCTTCCAGGTCTCTCTGGTAATTTTTCATGTGATCGTAATAGGCCTTGACCTTGACCAGGGACTGAACCCGGGCCCGGAGTTCGATCTTTTCCACCGGCTTGCTCAAAAAATCATCGGCCCCCACATCCAGGGCTTTAATCCGGTCTTCCACATCCCGCAAGGCCGTTACCATGACAACAGGGATAAGTCGGGTCTCTTCCTTTTCTTTTAAACGCCGGGCCACTTCATAGCCGTCCATCCTGGGCATCATGATGTCCAGCAAAATCACGTCCGGTGGATTTTCTTTAACCCTATTCAGGGCCTCTTCCCCATTCTGGGCTTTTAACACCTCGTATCCCAGGGGGATAAGCATGGCCTCCATCAGACGCAGGTTTCGCTCTTCATCATCGACTACCAGGATCTTGGGTTTTGGCTCCATTAAAGGTCTCCTGTCTTTCGTTGCCCGTTACGGGTTACTTGTTTCTCGTTGCTCGTTATCGATCTTCTTCATTCCAATGGAACGAGTAACGAGTAACCCGCAACCAGTAACCTGTT
>JACRBX010000154.1 GCA_016219225.1 Deltaproteobacteria bacterium | reverse complement strand
TCTTTTCATCTACAGTAACAACAGAGGTGTCTGTTAATCAACTAGAGGCTTTTGAGAATATTGTTCCAATTGATCTCACTTCCATATTTACAGGCTATAGCCTTCTCCCCGCTGTTACCGGTACTAAGAAACAGACTGGTGCTTGGGACGGAGCCGGGCAAACACGAACAGTACTTTTAGCGGATGGCAGTTCAGTTCAGGAAATGCTCACTAAATACGACCTCCCAAATTATTTTAGTTACAACGTAAGCCATTTTACGGGTATTTTGCGGTTGCTTACAATCGAAGCCGATGGGGAGTGGTGGTTTAGCAGTACACCATCAGGCGAAACGCATATCGAGTGGCGATATGCGTTTAAAGCGAAATCTTTTCTTACTGCCCCATTGCTATGGTTTATCTCAAATATGCTTTGGCGGGGCTACATGCAAAAGGCTTTGCAACTATTAAAGGCACAACTATTAGAAAAAAACATTAGATAGAATACCTAAAAAATAGCAATGAAACAAGGGAAAGGGAAAATTATGGAAGATAGAAGGGCCTTTTTAAAGAAAAGCACCACCTTAGCGGCAGTAGGCTTGTCATGCTCTACCCTGCCGGGATGTGTCCATACGCGAACCATTCGCGCCAAAGTTCCGATGAAAACCAAAAAAACAGAAAAAGCCCTTGTCCTTTGGTACAGCCAGACAGGCTATACGGCCAGAAACGGCAGGTTACTGGCCAAGACCTTGGAAATTAATGGAATAAAAGTGACTTCTTCTGAAATAAGGCTTTTTGATAAAAAAGGGATAAACGACTTTGACCTGATCGTTATGGGCTCCCCTGTTTTCTATTATGACACCCCTATGTTTGTTAAAAATTGGATAGCATCCCTTCCCGCTTTAAGGGGGACACCGGTAGCGACCTATGTGACCTTTGGAGGCCCGGAAGGGAATCAACACAATGCGGCTTGTTCCATACTTGAACAATTAGCAGAAAAAGAGGGTGTCCCCATTGGAATAGATTCGTTCATGAATATGGCATCCTATCCTCTGGCCTGGTCTGAAGAACAAGTTTCAGAAAAAACCTGGATGAGCCGGCATCTTCCAAATGAGGAAACCTATGAAAAAGTGCGTCAATATGCCAGGGAATTAATCAACCGGGTTGCATTGGGAAAGCCGGTCGAATTCTCCAAAAAGCTGACGTTAAGAGAAATTTCGACTTATTTAGGGCCGGTCTGGTGGACCAAGCAACTGGTTAAAAACCATATCCTTTTTAAGGAAAAATGCATTAGATGTGGAACGTGTGTCGCAAAATGCCCGGTCAATGCCATTAACCTATCCAATTATACCATCAACACAGAATCCTGTGTACTTTGCTTTGGCTGCATTAATAACTGTCCGGTCCAGGCGGTCAACATGGAATACAATGGGAAAAAAGTGATGGGCTATAACGAATTCATGAAACGAAAGCATTTGAAAATAAAAGAACCGGAAGAATTGATCGACCACCCATCAGACCATAAGCTGACTTGATTACCGGCTTTTGCTCCAGGGCGCCGTTCCCTGGGTCAATCCTGATTCCGACAAGTCAGGGTGGGATTTTGAGGCTCCCCAAGGCCGGGGGATCAAAATAAAACATAGCAGAGACCAGGGAATCCACAAAACTGGTCCAAGAGACAAAATATTTTGGTTTACAAGCGGGCATTCTTGGAATAGATTGGGCAGGTTTAGTGCAAAAATAAAGTTCCAAGTTTCAAGATGCAAGTTCCAAGTGTAAGAAGCCTTAACCCTTGGACTTTGGGCCCTGGACCTTGGACCTTTTTCATGTTTGGAGATGACCATTATGAAAGAAGCCACTCAGCCCATAAATCCCTCCCAGCCTGATCCTCTGGACGATCTGTGTATCAACACCATCCGTATGCTGGCCGTCGATGCGGTCCAAAAGGCCAATTCCGGCCATCCCGGCATGCCCATGGGGGCCGCGGCCATGGCCTACGTCCTTTGGCCCCGATTTTTAAAACACAACCCCGGGAACCCTCTTTGGCCGGACCGGGACCGCTTTGTCCTTTCTGCCGGCCACGGCTCCATGCTTCTTTACAGCCTCCTTTATCTCACTGGTTACGACCTGTCCTTGGAAGATCTGAAGGCCTTCCGGCAGTGGGGAAGCAAGACTCCGGGCCATCCGGAATATGGACATACCCCCGGTGTGGAAACCACCACCGGTCCCCTGGGACAGGGATTTGCCAACGGCGTCGGACTGGCCATGGCCGAGCGCTTTTTAGCGGCCCGCTTTAACCGCCCGGATTTTTCCATTGTGGATCATTATACCTATGCCATTGTCAGCGACGGGGACCTGATGGAAGGGGTTTCCCATGAAGCCGCTTCCCTGGCCGGGCATTTACAGTTGGGCAAGTTGATCTACCTCTACGATGATAATCATATCTCCATCGAAGGCAGTACCGACCTGGCTTTTACCGAAGACCGGCTGACCCGGTTTTCGGCCTATGGCTGGCAGGTCCAAAAGGTGGATGACGGTAACGACCTGAAGGCCATTGCCGAAGCCATCCGGCAGGCCCAGACCAAGACAGCCCAGCCATCCCTGATCGCCGTACGCTCCTGCATCGGCTGCGGGAGCCCCAATAAACAGGACACGTCCGGGGTCCATGGGGAGCCGTTGGGAATAGAAGAAATCCGCCTGACCAAGGAAAACCTGGGCTGGCCCTTAGAGCCGGCCTTTCATGTGCCGGAAGAGGCCCTGGCCTTTTTTCGGCAGTCCGTCGGGACCGGTGAAAAAAGAGAAAAAGAATGGCAAAAGTTATTTGCCGCTTATGAAAAGGCCTATCCTGAAGAGGCCGAAGCATTTAACCGGATCATGGCCGGAAAGCTGCCCAAGGGATGGGACCGGGAGATCCCTATCTTTCCGGTTGATTCCAAAGGCCAAGCCACCCGGGCGGCCTCCGGGACGGTGCTCAATGCCATTGCCGCAAATGTTCCCCATCTGATTGGTGGTTCGGCTGATCTGGCCCCTTCCAATAAGACCATGATCAAAGGCACAAAAGATTTCCAGGCCGGAAGCTATGATCAAAGGAACATCCATTTCGGGGTCCGGGAACACGGTATGGGCGCCATTATGAACGGGTTGGCCCTCCACGGCGGGATCATTCCCTACGGCGGCACCTTCCTGATCTTCTCCGATTACATGCGACCGGCCATTCGATTAGCGGCGATGATGGGTTTGAAGGTGATCTATGTCTTTACCCATGACAGTATCGGGCTGGGGGAAGACGGTCCTACCCATCAACCGGTTGAACAATTGGCCGCCTTAAGGGCCATACCCAATTTGACGGTCATCCGGCCGGCCGATGCCAATGAAACGGCCGAGGCCTGGAAAATGGCCCTGGAAATCAAAACCGGACCGGTGGCCCTGGTCCTGACCAGGCAGAACCTCCCCACTATGGATCGGACGGTGATGGCCCCGGCCGAAAATCTGGTTAAAGGGGCTTATGTGCTCTATAAGGCGGGGGACCGGCAACCGGATTGCTTTTTAATGACTACCGGTTCGGAGGTGCCCATAGCCCTTGAAGCCGGCAAGAAATTGAAGGAAAGAGGAGTTAATTCCTGGGTTATCAATATGCCCAGTTGGGAATTGTTCGATCGCCAGTCCGGGGAATACCACAACCAGGTATTGCCGCCGGAGGTCAAGACCCGGGTGGCTATCGAAGCCGGAAGCCCTTTCGGCTGGCATCGCTTTGTCGGGGAAAAAGGGGCGGTCATCGGCCTGGACCACTTCGGTGCCTCGGCACCCTATAAAACCTTATATGAAAAATTCGGACTCACGGCCGATCAGGTGGTTGAAAAGACCTTGGAGCTTTTAGCTTCTTAAAATAACTATTTTTACCACCAAAATCCGGAGCGTAATCCATGGGTCTTTCAGGATCAGGAGAAGCAAGAGAGTTCAAGATATTGATTGTGGAGGATAATGCCACCTTCCGGCAGGCCTTTAAAGAAAACCTCCAATTAGTGGGCCCTGATATCATTATCCAGGAGGCCGTAGATGCGGAGGAATGTTTGGAAAAGGCAGAGGCTTTTCGTCCCCACCTGATCTTTATGGATATCCGGGTGCCCGGAGAAAGCGGCCTTTCCCTCACGAAAAAAATCAAGGCCCTTTATCCTGCAATACAGGTCATCGTTATGTCGAGTTATGATAACCTGGAATATCAGGAAGCGGCCTTGCAGTTCGGAGCAAGCCGTTTTTTAACCAAGGACACTTTGACTTTGGCCAGGATCAAACCATTGATCCTGGAGGACACCCTTTCCCATTCCTGATCTTTCGCTGGTCAGGGGGCAATAAACCGGCCAATCGACCTCATTATTTTTGACATCTAAAAATAATACGGATATGGAAAACGCCGAGCCCAATCAATATCATTTTCGAGACCTTCACCCGGACATTTACCTCGGAACGACCTCGGACCGTTATGCCGGATGGATCGGCCAGATTTATTCAAAGGAGCACTATGCCGGAAGGATAAACCGCCGACCCAAGGTTGTGGGGGGAAAAGCGTATATTGAAGAGGTCCTTCCGGTCGACAGTGTGGAGGAATATTTCCAACATTTCCGTGTTCTCGAAATCGATTATACCTTTTACCGATTGCTTACCGAGGAAGATGGAACCCCGACCCAGAATTATCATGTACTGAGGCACTACCGCCGGCATATCCACGATAACGATGCTGTTATCCTCAAGGTTCCTCAGATCGTTTTTGCTCAAAAGCTTCGCCGGGGAACTGAATATATCCCCAACGAGGCCTACCTCAACCCAAAAATATTTACCCGACAATTTTATAAACCGGCCCTGGAAGTATTGGGAAAACCGCTTACCGGCTTTATTTTCGAACAGGAATATCAGAGAAACCAAGACCGGCTTCCGGAAAAGGAAATGGTCCGATCTCTTGAGGCATTTTTTGAAGCCATCCCCAAAGATCACCGTTACCATACGGAGATTCGAACTGGATCTCTTTTAATACCGTCTTTCTTCAGGGTCCTTGAAAAACATGGGGTCGGGCAGGTCCTTTCCCACTGGACCTGGCTCCCCCCCCTTCGAGAACAATTCGCTAAAACCGGCAACAAGATTCTCAATGCCGGTCGGGTTTTGGTTATCCGGCTGGTTACGCCTATCGATATGCGCTATGAAGTGGCCTACGAAAAGGCCCATCCCTTCGATAAAATGGTTGAAGGAATGCTTCAGCCGAAGATGATCGAAGAAACGACCCAATTGATGCATCAGGGGATAGAGAAGGGGGTTAAGGTGATGGTCCTGGTCAATAATCGAACCGGGGGAAATGCCCCCTTGATTGCCCAGGCGATTGCTGAAAAATTTCTTTCCCCATGCTAAGTCCTTGGCCCCATCCATGAGCAGGAACCCCTTGTGTTTAAAGCCGGCCCGAAATGATTACCCCTAACCCCAATCCCAGGCGCAAATAAAGCAGGACCATTAAAAGCAGGGCAAAAAAAACCAGCACCGCAAAATCGATCCGCTGCATACGGGGTTCATAGTAAAAAGTCCGTTTGGCTCTGGGATCGAAGCCCTTGGATTCCAGGGCCATGGCTAAATAGTTGGTGTGGTGAATGGCGTAAATAAACAAGGGGACGGCCTGGGGGATGAACTTGCCCATCCGTTTAAAGATACTTCCGGATTCCAGGTCCAGGCCCCTGGAAACCTGGGCCTGGATGATGGTCGCTCCGGCGCCTACGAAGGTCGGGACCAGCCGCAGGGCCGTGGACAGGGCGAAGGCCAGGGGATAGGGGACACCCAGATGGATCAGACCATTGGTCAATTCTTCATTTCGGGTGGTGGAAAGAAAGATCAAGCCGATTCCGACGAAAGTGGACAGACGCAGGCCCATGGCCAGGCCATAAAGGACCGATTCCCGACTGAGAATGAAGGGTCCCCAACCCCACCAGCGGGTCGGCCCGGGCACAAAAAAAGGCCATAACAGGGAACTGAAAAGAATGAGCAACAACAGGATGTAGCGCAGTTTCCAGAAATTGGGCAGGGCCTTGGCCCTGAAGGCAACTAAAAGAACCCCGACGCTGATGCCGGCTACATATATGGGATGATTAAAGCACAAACAGATGCCGAAGAGGATCAGGGCAGAAATCAGCTTGGTCCTGGGGTCGAGACGGTGGATGGGAGTGTCCTGATCTAAATATAGAAATATATTCATCCCTTAATTTCCTGAACGATCTGTTCCAAAGTGAGACCTTGGAGGCCCAGCCGGTTGCTCAACTGAACCAGGGGAGGCGGAGATAAAGAGGCTTCGGCCAACTGGGATTCTTCGGCAAAGATATTGCGAGTAGACCCGTCCAGGATAACGGCCCCTTCTTTTAAGACGATTGTTCGGCTCGCATATTCTGCTGCCACCCACATGGAATGGGTGATGATGACTATGGTATGCCCTTTTTGATTTAATTGCTCAAGTAAGTGCATCATACGGCGTTGATGAACGTAATCCAGGCCGGTGGTCGGCTCGTCCAGGATGATTACCTGAGGTTGCACAGCCAAGACGGAAGCCACGGCCACCCGCTGCCTTTCTCCCTTGGTCAGGGTAAAAGGTATCTTTTTTTCATATCCCCGCAGCTCGACCACTTCCAGGGCCTCGGTGACCCGTTGCCGGATGACTTTTGATTCGGCACCCAACATCTTCAAGCCAAATCCTATTTCTTCTTCCACGGTCCGGGCAAATATTTGATGGTCCGGATTTTGAAAAACATACCCCACCTTTCGGGCCAAGGCTTTGTGGTCGTAGGTGGTGATGGGTTTTCCTTCAACCCATACTCGGCCGGTCAAAGCCTTTAACAATCCGTTAAAGTGTTTAGCCAAGGTAGTTTTACCCGAGCCATTTTGACCCAGGAGGGCGATAAACTCGCCGTCATGAATGGTCAAGTTTATTCCTTTAAGGGCCTTTTTTTCGCCGAAGGGATAGGCATAGGTCAAGTCTTCGGCTTGCAGGATTACCGGGTCTTGGATCTGGTCTAAGGTTTCGGGCCGGTAGGCCGGGGTTTGATTTTTTATCAATTGATGCCCTTCGATAAGGGTCAGAGCCTGGTTCAGGGTCAAGGGTAGACCCGGCCAGTCCAGGGCCATAAAAAGTTCAATAAAACTGGGGGGTTTAACGCCGCAGGCTTTCAGGGCAGGCAGATCGGTTAAAATCTCTATGGGATGGCCTTGGGCGATTAGTTCACCTTCCCGCATCAACCAGACCTGATCCGCTTCCAGGGCCATTTCCGGTTCAGGAAGCACCATCAGGAGGGTCCGTCCCGCCTGGCGCAGACTGTGGGCTAATAACAAGACTTCGTTAGCGCCCTTGGGGTCCAGATCGGTGGTCGGTTCGTCCAGGACCAGGATGTCCGGTTCCATGGCTAAGACCGAGCCAATGGCCAGACGCTGTTTCTGTCCGCCGGAAAGGGTAGCCGGCTGTCTTTGGCGGAAAGGTTCCAGACCGATGACCCCAAGATAATGCTGAATACGCTTTTCTATTTCCGGACGCTGAAGACCGTGGTTCTCAGGCCCGAAGGCCATTTCCAATTCCACGTTGGTGGAAAACAATTGGGCCTCAAAGTCCTGGAGGGACAGACCTACCGTATGAGAGAGTTGGGCCACCGACTGGATCGCCGCTTCTTTCCCTTTTAACAGAACGCGGCCCGAATAATCGCCGCGGAAAAATTTAGGGATCAGGGCATTGAAGGTATAACACAAGGAGGACTTGCCTGCCCCGCCATGGCCCATGATGCAGACAAAGGACCCATCCTCTATCCGGGCCGAGATGTTTTTCAGGGCCGGTTTATTCTTCCCGGCATAGGAAAAGGTCAAACCCTCGATGGAGACGGCGATGCTCATGATAATAGCGACAAGTGACAGATGACGAGTGACGAATTATTCAGAGTAAGAAGCCTCCGATCAGGATGAACAGGGTGGAAATCCAACCCAGGGTACTCACCGGAAGATCGGTCCACAGGCCTCCGAAGAGGCCGAAAAGGGAGGCCCCGGTCACGAGCCAGGCCCCTAAAGGACCGGTCAGGGGTTTGCCTTGATCGGCCGGCTCCATGACCTCGGTCCAATGGAGACGGAGATGATCCTTGACCAGTTTAAACACCGAGGATAGCAGAATGATACCGATAAACCCGCCGATGGTATTGTTGACGGTGATAATTTTGACCAAGACTCGGTAAGGGACGATGCCCAGGAAATCGACAAAGATACTGATGACCACGGCACAGGCCGCGGCAGTGACAAAGGCGATCAGGAAATAGGTTAGCCAATTGCTCCAGGATCGGGAGTCCCAATCCATCGATTTTTGATGAAAGGGGATTAGAGTCGTCCAAAGGGTATAGGGGAGATAGCCTAAAAGAAAATTGCCCACAAATCCGGCCAGGGAAGAAGGCCCTATGGTGCCGCCGAAGATATCGCCGATCAGATTGCCGATGGCCGAACCCCAGGCCCCGGCCGGTCCGAACATAAGTCCGAAGGGCATGGGGAAGATGTTTCCTACCCGGACTTCGGTGATACCCGGAATGAGGGGGATGGCGGTTTTAAAGGCCAGCAGAGCCGCACTGTAAATGGCCGCACAGACCGCCGTCAGGATGATCATCCGGGTGTTTCTCCACATGGTAAAGACGGCTTTCATAGCTTAACCTTTCTTGGCTTAAATGAGGCTATAGGCAATAGGCCAGGGGCAATGGGTTAGCTTTTTCCCCAATCCTTGTTTGCCTTTCCCCTGTATTATTCTATTTTCGAACTAAGCGCTCATACCCGGGTCGGGCACTACGAAGAATGAAAATGTCTTTCGCCGACCCCCGATCCCTGACCCCCGATCCCTGAACGTTATTTTCGTATTAAACCCTCATGCCCCCTGGGGGCACCACGAAGCATGAAGATGGTTTTCTCCGAACTCCGAACTCTTAACTCAGAACTTTTTTTCCTATTAAGCCTTCAAATACTGCATAGTCCCGTCCTGAATGACCGCCACTTTGGCTTCCCCTGGAAATTCCTTTTCCAAAAGGGCCAGGCACTCCGGCCAGGATTTGACAAAGACGGCGTCATCCACATGGCAGATGAGATCCAGGCCGGTCCGGTCGGGATGGGGGGCCAGGACGATCAATTTTTTCGTCAAGGCCTGAATAGTCCCTTTAGGACGGAGTGTATACTGGCGGCCGCCGTAATCCGTTCCCCAAGCCCGGAATACGTAATGGGGGACCTGCCCTTCCGGGGCATCGGAGATCAAAACCACCACCCCTTCCTTTGGTTTCTGGGCCTGCAAAGAAAGGAGCAGGGCAATGGCCGACTCGTTGGCCTTGGCATAAGAATTACCAATCACCAGATCATAACCGGTGACATAGGGAATCCCGTAATGCGCCTTTCCTTCCTCGGCTCCGGCGGCGTGGGTGGCCCGAAACGGGCCGGCATAGAGATTGGTAATCTCCCCCCGGCGGTTGACCAGACAATCCACCTTAAAGTTTAAACCCACCGCATCACCGGCGGCATCGCACTCGGCCCGCATGATGTTATTTTCGAAGTTCCCTATTCCAGTCCGCGTTTCGTCCCGGCACAATTGATTATGGAATTGGTTGATGGTTTCCATCCCGGCCACCCCCGGGAGGATCAGTTTGGCCCCCCCGCCGAACCCCACATGAACATGGGGGGTGATGCAGCCCAGACCGATTTTCAGGTCGCAAGACATAAATTCCCGGTTAAACCAGAGTTCCACCCCGGTCGGGGTCCTTCCGACCCGAAGGGTGTTCTGGAATGGATCGTGGTTGTACACCGCATAATTCTCGACGATCGCTTCCCCTAATTTTTTCCGGGCGTTGATCATGTCGTAGGCCCCATGCCCCCCCAGGGCCCAGATAAAGCGGATCTGGTCCTTCTTCAGGCCGGCCCGATGCAGGGCGGCCACAATATGAGGGGCCACATCCTTGACCGGCGTCGGCCGGGTCATATCGTCAAAGACGATAACCGCCTGGTTTTTCCCCCGGGCCAATTCTTCCAAGGCAGGGCCTTCGATGGGGTGATCGATCTTTTCTTTTATTTCCTGATGAAGAAGGCCGGGCTTTTCGAAGCCGGGCGAGTTAAGGTTGTGGACCTCCCAACGATCCGGGAAAGTCAGTTCCCGCTCCTGGTTTTCATACCAGAGCCGGGAGGGGACGGAAATTTTTTGCATGACTTTTGCTCCCTTTCCTTTATAGAAGCCCGGCCGGGCACTTTTTATAATTACATCTTTCGTAACAATTTAGCCTTTGAAAATTTGAGCTTGAGAAAATTCTTAAAAAACCGTCACATCTTCAACAGTTCCCTGGCCGAAACGACCCATAGTTTCCGCAGCCAAATCCAACCCTTCCTTTATAAACCGGGCCTCTACGCCCGGAACCGCATAGGCATAAAAAAGAACCCGGGAGGTGGTTTCCCTGACTCGGGTTTTTTCATCCGCCCCCTGGCAAAGGACGCAAACGATCTCCTTTTCATCCCGCAGGACGATTTCGTCGGCTTTCAGTAAAAAATCCCTTCCCCCCATACCGTGGCCTATTTCCCCCTCTCGGGTAATGTCCAGGGTTAAGGCCCCTTCAAAGCAATCGAAATCCGTAACCGCCACCAATATCCCGGCACACATTTCGGCCATGAAATGGGTATCCACCATCAGATTATAACGGGGGAAGCCGCTCTGGACGGTTCTTTTGAGATGTTTGGGCAGGGGACATTCGTATCCGAAAGAATGAAAAAACCGGTCATACAGGGAGATCCGTTCGTTAATCCCGGCCAGGGTTTCCCTCTTGCGCATCTTCCGCAAGAGGCCCCGTTTATATTCGTCAAACCCCTGGGGATTAATGGGGTTTTGGCAATCAGAGATCAGGGTCAGCCCAAAAGGTAAACCGGGATAACGGGCTTGATAGGGTTTAGAAATAGAAAAAGGAACCCCCATAATATTTTACCTTGACTCCTTTAAATTCGTATTTATCTTTTTTGTATACATCAAAAATTTAAGAAAAGGGAATCAAAAATTTAGAAATGGGGGCTTGACAAGACATTAAAAAGGGATTATTTAGTTAATACTATGAACGATATTGAAAACAATAATCCTAAAATCACCCAATATCAAGCCTCCCGACTCAAGAATCTGATCGAAGAAATTAGTTCCTGCTGCCAGGAGAGGGTAGTCTTTCAGGCCAAAAAATTCAACCTTACACCGGCCGAACTGCGCAGCCTGCTGCTCTTTAAGCATGAACGGTATTTGACCGTCACGGCCATAGCCCAAAAGTTAGAGGTGGCCAAAAGCCGGGTGACCAAGATCCTCGACGGTTTACTTAAGAAAAAAATGATCCACCGTATCGATGATCCGGAGGATGCCCGTATTAAATTGATCAGCCTTACCCCAGCTGGAAAGAAAAAAACCAAAGATATCCAAGAGTTTATGACTGAACTGCACCACCATTTGGTTTTAACCCTGAAACCGGAAGATAGAAAATCGGTCCTTACCTCTTTGGAATTGCTGCGGTCTTCCATGGAGGCAGTCAAGGAAAGGCTGCTATAGATTTTCAGGTATTTTTAATTAACACTATTAACAAATAAACCCTAATTGGAATTCCAGGAGGAATAAGATGAAGGAAGAAATAGAAAAGCAAATGGCCGACCTCAAGGCCCAGGTAGACTCGCTAAGTCAGAACCAGCCGGAAAATAAAATCTCCATGATTGTTTTCAGCGGCGATTTGGACAAGGCCCTGGCCGCCTTTGTCATCGGCACCGGCGCCGTGGCCATGGGTATGGAAGTGGTGATGTTTTTTACCTTTTGGGGCACCCCGCTTTTGAGGGATAAACTAAAGAAAGTAAAGGGAAAAGATGTCATGGGTGCCATGTTTGGGGCCATGTTACCCAAAGGGACCGGAGAAGTGAAATTATCTAAGATGAATATGGCCGGCATGGGCACCACCATGATGAAATCCTTGATGAAAAAGAAAAACGTCGCCTCCCTGGAGCAGATGATCGAAATGGCCGGAGAATTGGGCATCAAGATCTTTGTCTGCGAAATGTCCATGGACTTGATGGGCTTTAAACGGGAAGAGATGATCAGTTATCCGGATATGACTTATTGCGGAGTGGCCAAGTTCCTGGAACAGGCCATGGAAAGCAAAATCCAGTTATTCATATAAGAAGAAGGAGAAATAAAAATGGAAGAGATTAAAGTCGACAAAGTAATGGATCTGAAAGGATTACCTTGCCCGATGCCGGTGGTTAAAGTCAGCAAAGGGATAAAAGAGGTCCAGGTGGGTCAGGTTATTGAGGCCATAACGACCGATCCGGGGGCCTTGGCCGATTTTCCGGCCTGGGCCAGGACCAGCGGCAATGAGATCCTTAAAACCGACCAGGGGGATGGGGTTATTAAGATCTACATTAAACGAAACAAATAACCCGTTCGCCATCCTGTCCGGTCCCTCCCCTTTCCCGGGGAGGGGCTAAGGAGGTTTCTATGCAAACCGTTTATTATCTGATTCTGGTGCCCATGGTCTATCTGGCCTTCCTGGTTTTTATCGCGGGCACGATCATCCAATGTGCGCGGATCTGGCGCACGGCCAAAAATCCAACCACCTTACAAGTATTCCCGGAAAAGAAACCCAATTGGCTTTGGGCCTTACACGATAGCCTCCTGATGCCCACTATTCGGCGTCATTATCCCCTGCGTTGGATCATTCTGATGATTTTTCACCTGGCCCTGCTGCTCCTGATCATCGGTCATTTGGAACTTTTTAAGGGGTTTACCTTTTTTCAATTCTGGGCCCATGAGATTTTTCTGGGAAAAGGTTTTGTCGGTCTGGTCCTGTCGATCATTCTGCTCTACCTCCTTTTCCGTCGTTTTCACTCCCCAACCCGGGAGTTATCCGTCCCGGAAGATTATTACCTGCTGATCCTGCTCTTTTTGACCGTGCTCTTCGGTGCCGAAATGGACTGGGCCAGGCGGTGGTATAACTACGGGGAATTGTCGCCGGGAGACTATCAGACCTATATGACCGGTCTTTTGGTTTTTAAACCCGAGCTGCCCGGGGCCGTCTATCAGACCGGCCATTCTTTTATGCTGGTCTTGCACGTCTTCTTCGCCAACCTGTTTATCATGCTCTTCCCTTTCAGCAAGGTTATGCATTCCATTTTCAGTGTCCCCATGAATAAATTAAGGAGGGGGTAATCATGGATCTGCAAACTCAAAACGACCTGTTAAAACTTTTTGATTCCAAATTGAATCAGGCCATGAAGTTTTATCTGGAGACCTGTACCCGCTGCGGGACCTGTACCGAGGCTTGCCACGTCTATGCCTCCATGGGCCAGAATAAATACATCGCCTACTACCGGCATGAAATCGTCCGCCGGCTCTATAAAAAATACTATAAAGGCCGGTTGAACCCCACAGCCTTCCTCGGGGAATCCAAGGAATTGACCGATATGGCCATGGAGGAGCTCTATGAGGCCGCCTATTCCTGTACGGGCTGCCGGCGTTGCATGGTCTTTTGCCCCTACGGCATCGACACCCAGATGCTCATGTCCATTGCCAAGCTCCTGTTGGTCGGAAACAAATCGGAACCGGAAATCCTGTCCATGCTGGCCGACATGTCCATTGAAAAGGGCAAATCCCTGGAAATGTTTAAAGAAGGTTTTCTTTCGGCCATAAAGAACCTGGAAGACCAGGTGGTGGAAAAGTGGAAGTCCGAGGCCGGGTCGACCCCCATCCCGGTGGATCAGGAAGGGGCCGATATGCTTTATGTCGCCCTGGCCGGGGCCCATTCGATTGTTCCGGCCGCGGCTATTTTTAATGCCGCCAAAGAGAACTGGACCTTGAGTTTTTTTGAAGCCGTCAACTTCGGGGCCTTTCTCGGAGACCCTTCCCGTACCAGGCTGATCCTGGATCGCATTGTCAAGGAGGCCTTGCGTCTTAAGGTTAAAGAGGTCTGTGTCTGCGAATGCGGCACGGCCTTTCGGGTCATGAAACAGTTGTCCGGAAAACAGCCTTTCAAAGTCAGATCCATCACCGAGGTCCATGCCCGCTATCTACGGGAAGGGCGGATAAAACTGGACAAGAATAAAATTAAGGACCCCGTTACCTATCATGATCCCTGCCAGATCGCCCGCAATGCCGGGGTGATCGACGAGCCCCGCTATATTTTACAGCATCTGACGGCCGATTTTCGCGACCTGACCGAGGATGCCCGCTATAACTGGTGCTGCGGCGGCGGGGGCGGATTGGTCGCCCTGGGCGAAGACAATCTGGATTTCCGGATGAAATCGGCCAGGGTCAAGGTGGATCAGGTCAATAAAACC
>JACRBX010000153.1 GCA_016219225.1 Deltaproteobacteria bacterium | reverse complement strand
TGGGATCGTGTACCAACGCCCCTTGGGCGATAAGGCGTCCGGCTTTGCCGATGGTATCTCCGTATTTTATGATCAGCATCCCTTGCGGGATTTCTTCGATAGCGATTTTAAAACCGAAGGGGATGTCCTCAATGGCCTTCAGAGTTTGATTCTCTCCGCCCGGAGAGATCTGAACGGAATCTCCGGACTTAACCTCTTCAACGGTTGTGGCCACATTATCCTTCTGGTGCATGCGTATGGCGCGTCTGGCGGTCATGGATCCTACCTCCCTGTAACTTCTTTGGATTTTTCTTAGGTAACAATATCTGTTGTGAAGGTCAAGAGAAAACAGGGCAATTTTTTCCTTGCCCCCTTCTTTGGCATACTTTATAGTTTCATTTTTAAGAGCAAATTCTTCCCCAAAGGGTGGACCCATTGAAAAACCAATTCAGCTTTATCAAATCAAACGTTATGAATTTGCCCAGAGCCATTATGCCTCTTCGGGGATTCGTTTCCTTTGCCAGGCTGATTTGGTAATGAAAGGAGGAAGGATATGAAGCGAGGGGCTTTGTCGGTAGCCTTTCTGTGGTCGTTCCTGGTTTTCTCAGTTTGCATTGCCCAGCCATTATGGGCAGGGGCTATCATCATCGACCATACCTGCACCAATTTATCTAAGGTCCCCCAGTCCTGGATTGACCTTGCCAGGTTGAAACTGCGGGTCACATATGGGCATACGTCTCACGGAAGCCAGGTGGTCACCGGTATCGAGGCTTTCAGGGGCAACCAGGGCTCGGCGTACTACTTCACCATCTCGGGCAGTGGATATAACGCTGGGGTTTTCCTCAACGATAACGGCATACCGGGAGCCAGCGATCTGGGCAGCCCCGACCGTACCGCCTGGGCCTCCGCCACGCGCAATCTGCTCAATCGCGCCGGAGGCTGCGACCGCAATGTCGTAATCTGGTCCTGGTGTGGCCAGGTGGACGGCACACCAGCCGAGATTAACACCTATCTCAGCCTCATGAATCAGTTGGAGATCGAGTTCCCCCAGGTGACTTTTGTTTATATGACTGGTCACTTGAACGGCACGGGCCAGAACGGCAATGTGAACCAGCGCAATGAACAGATCCGTAGCTATTGCCGGGCCAACAACAAGGTCCTGTTCGATTTCGCTGACATCGAAAGTTATGATCCGGATGGCGCTATCAACTATATGATCCTTGATGCCGATGATGGGTGCAATTATCTCGGAGGCAACTGGGCGCAACAGTGGATTGCGGCCTATCCCAATTCCGAACTGACTCAGTTGGCTGCGGCCTGTGGCAGCTGCGCCCATTCGGAAACGCTCAACTGCATCTTGAAAGGCCGAGCGTTTTGGTGGCTGATGGCGCGGCTGGCCGGCTGGCCGGGACCGGTCCGCGCTATCCCCGCCCTGCCCGCTCTACCCGGTCTGCATTTACTGCTCATGGATCATTAGTGGTCATCCGGGTGGACGTGGGTCGACTGGACTGTAAGATGATTGCGTCCTGCTCTTTTTTTAGTACGAAAATAACGTTCAGGGATCGGGGGTCAGGGATCGGGGGTCGGCGAAAGACATTTTCATTCTTCGTAGTGCCCGACCAGGGCATGAGCGCTTAATACGAAAATGACTTTCAGGGATCAGGGTTCGGGGGGCAGGGATGAGTTCAAGAATATAGTTTCAAGATTCAAGATGTAAGTCTCAAGTATGAAAACCTTGAACCTTGAACCCTGAATTTATTTTCATGATTCCTGGTGCCCGCTATAGGCGGGCATGAGTGTTTTGTCCGAAATCGGGGACCTAGATCAATCGTGCAGCAACAAAGACCACACTACCAGAAGACCGAAGCATAATTCGTCGGCAACGATGTCGGATCGGCCTATAGTAGTGTGCCGACAAGCCGGCGTCGATATCGGCGGACACATCGGCAGGTGCTCTGATCTGATCGATGGCCACAGTGGCCGAAGTGCTCGGATGCAGATCGCCGCCGGCGCCATCGACAAACAAAGAGGGCGGTTCAAGAGAAAATGCAACAATCCGGCGAGACAGGATCCCGCCAGGAGTGAACCATGAATCCGCAAGCAATTCGAAGAATTGTTTTATGCTGGTTCTGCGCGGTGCTGATACATGGCCAGGCCGGCGCCCTGACCTACCCGCCCGGTTTCACCCTGGTCCAGGTTCCCGACCCGCTGGCTGCCACCAACCCGGAGTATCCTCTGGTCCCCATGCCAATCCCCTCTTCGGGGCAGCCGTTCTTCGACAACCATTTCGGCACCATTCTTACCAGGGCCACCCAGTCCTTCAACCTGCGCCACGAGTACTCCCGGTTCGACCCCTTCAATGTCGATCAGTCGCTGATTATTCTCCACCAGTTCCTCGTCGGAGATTTCATCGTCTATCGCACCAATAGCTTTCCCTATGATACGACCGCCAACAGGGTCACCTCCCTCTTTCCGTTGGATGAGCCGCGCTGGGATCCCTCCAACCCGAACATGGTCTGGGGCCTGGAAAATGGCGGTTTCCGGATCCTGAAAATGAACGTACAAAACGGCCAGATCAGCACGGTAAAAGACTTTGCCGCTGACCAGACGCTCGGCCCCATCATCAGCTCTCACCCTGACCTGTTCCGGATCACCACCAGAAACGAGGGCGAGTCCTCCGTCGACAAACGCTACTGGGCTCTGGGACTTCAGGGGAGCGCCGATGATTATCGACTCCAGTACCTGTTCTGCTGGGACCGGCAACTGGACCAGGTGGTGGGGCTCCTCCCACTCACCAGGGAGGAAGCCGACCTCATTGACTGGGTGGGCATGTCGCCTTTGGGCAACTGGGTCCTGATCGGCGGCAACTCCGGAACCGCCAGAATCGCGGGCCTGACCATGGCCGATCGGCAACTGACCACCTTTCATCAACTGGCCCCGGCCACCGCCCATGCGGACATCGGCCTGGATAACCAGGGGCGGGAGGTCATTGTTATGCAGAACACGGCCACCGACTACATTGACCTGATCCCCATTGCCCTGGACACGACCCCGGTAACCAGTGCTGGAGGTTACGGTACCAGTTCCATCGTACCTCTTATCAGGCTCTACTATGCCAGCAACGACAATGGCCTGCAGAGCGGGGTCCACATCTCCTGCAACTGCAACGGTTATTGCGTGGTCTCCACCTATACGGCCCCGAACCGGCCCGAGCAGAACTGGCTGGACCGCACCATTGTCCTGGCCCGGCTGGACAGGAGCAGGCCCGCAGTCTGGTATCTGGCCAAGGTGTACACCACCACCAGCCTCTACTGGGAGGAAACCCAGGCCACCATCAGCAGCAATGGCAAAAAGGTGGTGTGGGCCTCAAACTGGGGCACCAATGTCGGCATGGAACAGGTTTTTGTCATACATCTGGACATGCCGCCCCTTCCCGACGGAGCCCCGGTCAGCAAGGGACTGCCCTGGAGCATCCTGCTGCTGGGAGATTAGGAAAACATCTGGTGCCGTGCCCCGAACACCAGGGCGGTCGGACCAATCGGAGAAATTATTGGAGATGTCGCCTGAAAGTGAAGGGGGCAAGGATTTTTTTACCCTTGACCCCTTCTTGAGCTTACTCTATAGTTTCATTTTTAAAAGCAAATTCTTCCCCAAAGGGTGGACCCATTGAAAAACCAATTCAGCTTTATCAAATCAAATGATTACCTGATGGAAGGCCGGGAAGAATCGCTTCGATTAGACCAAAAAACCGATCCCCAGGCGGTCGAACGCCAGGCCCGTTGGGCCGGGATCAAACCGGGAATGCGCTTGGCGGATATGGGCTGCGGTTCGGGAAAAACGACTTCGGTCCTCTATAGCCTGGTTCACCCCGGGGGAGAAGCGGTAGGACTCGACTTTGCACCCAGCCGTTACGACTTTGCCCAGAGCCATTACGCCTCTTCGGGGCTTCGCTTCCTCTGCCGGGATGTTCGGGAACCCCTGGATGACCTGGGATCTTTTGACTTTATTTGGGTCCGGTTCTTATTGGAATACTATTTGTCGAGCAGTTTTGAAATCGTCAAGAATCTTGCCCGGCTTTTGAAACCGGGAGGAATCCTCTGCCTGATCGACCTGGATCACAATAGCTTGAACTATTATCCCCTGCCGGAACGGTTGGAAAAAACCCTTCACGGGTTAGCCGAACTGGTGCGGGTCAAGGCCGATTTCGACCTTTGGGCCGGAAGAAAATTATATTCCTTCCTTTATGATCTTGGGTTTCAGGATATTTCCGTAGAGGTTACGGCCCATAATTTGATTTATGGCCCCTTGAAGGAAACCGATGCCTTTAACTGGATCAAAAAGGCGGAGGTGGCCCCCCAGAAAATTCAATACGGCTTTCCGGAATATGGCGGGTCTTACCAGGAATTTTTTGAGGAGTTTTCAGAATTTTTCAGAAACAAAAGAAGATTTACCTATACCCCCCTCATCTCCTGCCGGGGGATCAAACCCCTGGCGTAATTTTTTCTAAACCCCAGGCCCGGTTGGGGCAGGCACCACCAATGATCAGACCCTTAAAGCTTCTGTAAGTACCTGTCCCGATGGTTTAAAAAATCTTTATAGATTTTATAGTAATCGGTATCTTCATAGTTTATCTCCGAGATGGGTATTTCATCGAAACTATAGATGGCGGCCTCCGGATAGGAAAGAAGAATGGGGGAATGGGTGACGATGATAAATTGAACCTGCCCGTTCAGGCTGGTTTCTTTCAGGATTTTTAACAGATCAATCTGTCTCCTGGGAGAAAGGGCATTCTCCGGTTCATCCAGGAAATAAATGCCTTTTCTTCGGTAGGTGCTTTCAAAATATTGAATATGCCTTTGGCCATGGGACCTGGACAGGAGGGAATCGCCGCTATAGTAGTCAAAAAGTCTGGGACTGGGTTTGGCCCAGGAGTCGATGCACTCGGCCAGATAACGGAATATTTCGGAATCAAAATACGAACCGGGAACCGGTTCATGGATCCATTCAATTTCTAAATATTTATAGAGTTCTTCGGCATATTGATTGCGGTAAAAAACCCTTCGCTCATACCCTTCTTCGTCCCTCCAGATATGAATGGCGCATCTTTGGGCCAGGGCCTTTAATAAGGTCGATTTGCCCGTCCCGTTTTCACCGATAAAAAAGGTGATAGGGGTGCGTAATAATAATGATTTCGTTCGATTAAAAATTTCAAGATTGAAAGGGTAAGACTCTTGGGTCGGAAATTGATCGCTTTTGATCTTTATTTTTCTTAAATGCACGATGCTTCCCCTAACGTGTTTCTCTTGGTTTTACTGTAAAAAGACCGAGCAATAAGATGATAAGCCGGGGGAGGGTGAAAGGTCAAGGGGAAAGGTCAAAGGGAAAGGGGGGCATCCTTTTAAAAAGGAAACCCGGACTTCTAAGTGGGACGGTTCGAAGATTTCGATATCATGGAAGGGGGAAAACTGCGCCAGCTTCTTATCAGTTGCCGCTGGCTCTCTATCAACTGCTCGTCCAGAATATTCACGCAGTAGCCAGTCTCTTCACTTTTTCCCTTACCACATTTCTTCTTGGTTTTTACATGATATTATGGTACAAAATAATTATCAGTATTTATACATAAAATGGAGAGTGAAAATGTTATCAACTTCACAACAAGAAAAAGTAAGGATAAACATACAGCTCCCGACGGAGATCAGGGACAAGCTTTTTAATGCCTCCTCCCGGCAGGGTAAAAAGGTCTCTGCCTTTGTAAGGGAATCAATTGAAGAAAAATTGACCCAGCTTGAAAGGCGGGATTTCGAGGAACGGATGAAAGCCGCCTATCTGGAGTTAGCCAAAGAAAACCTGAATATTTCTGAAGACTTCAAATTCTCCGATGCTGAATACCTGCCTGGGGTCATTCCATGACAAGTCTTAACCTTAAAAGAGGGGAAGTCTATTATGCGGCACTTGATCCAGTTTTGGGTAATGAAACCGGAAAAACAAGACCGGTATTGATTATTCAAAACGATATCGGCAATCTATACTCGCCTACAACTATTGCAGCCGTCATCACAGAATATTCTGAAAAAAAAGCAACTTACCCTATCTGTGTTTCCATCGGAAAGCATGAAGGTCTTAATAAACAGTCGATTGTCAATTTATCGCAAATTCGTACCATTGATAAAAGGCGGTTAATGGGGCCCAAAATCGCCATTCTTCCCGAAAAGATCATGGAAAAGGTGAACATTGCGCTGAAAAACAGTTTGGCACTGTAAAATCGGCTCTGACTTTCCCCCCTTCTCCGCTCTCTTAACTCTTCCCTTTGAACCATAAATTGAAGAACAAGGCCTTTACTAACCTCACATTTCAAGCCGATAGGCATATTCTATTATTAAAGCTGTTGTCCATAAATCGTAGCCATAAAAAAACAGGCAACTTGCGCTCTAAACGCCAGTGCCTGTTTTTTATTTTACCATCCGTGGTGCCGAGACCCAGAATCGAACTGGGGACACGCGGATTTTCAGTCGGATCAAGTTCTTAGGAGATTCTTCATCAAAAATAAATACTTAGATATCTACCCCTTTGAGTGCCCATATTGGATTACGTGGGTTTATTTTGGATTATTTTCGGTTAAGACAGGTACGTTTTAGCTTCGTTTTAAGTCCAAAATTCGGACTCCCACTTTAAAGCAGACCTATACTGGCGCAGTAAAGTACGACCTCCGTTTTCCTCCGTCTTAAAGTAAATACTTGTAAAATATAACTTTACACTTTAAAATGTTTCCAGATGATAAAAAGTTTTCGACATAAAGGTTTGCGGCGGCTATTTGAGGATGATGATGGCAGTAGATTGCCACCGGACATGTTGACGCGGATCAGGCTCATACTCTCCACCCTGCATGCCTCAGAAGAAATTGAAGGCATGAATGTCCCGACTTTTCGCTTGCATTCCCTTAAAGGGGAGTTGAAAGGCAGTTACGCCGTTTCCGTCCGCGCCAATTGGCGGATTATTTTTCGGTTTGAAAATGGAGACGCTTTCGACGTGAATTTTGTCGATTATCATTAAGGAGATAAAAATATGGAGATGAAAACCCCTGTGCATCCTGGACTTCTGGTCAAGGAGTGTATTGAAGATCTCGGCTTGAGTGTTGCAGAAGCTGCCAAAGGTCTCGGCATCAGCCGCCAACAGCTTCACAACGTGATTGCCAGGCGCAGTCATGTCACGCCCGAAATGGCCCTCCGTTTTGAAAAAGCTTTCGGGAGTACGGCGGATACCTGGCTTCGGATGCAATTGAACTATGACCTTGCACAGATCCGCAAGGATGCTCCCATTATTGGAGTTGAGCGGCTGACACCAAAAGTCGCTTAGACCAATAGATAATCGAGCACTCTTTTTCCGCTGAACAAGACAGATGCCCCAGTTCATATTCCCTATCGTTTGTCTCGCTGCATCGGTTCTGCTTAGAAGCTCCTTTTTAGGGTAAAAAGGTTCGTTTAAGGTCCTTTTCACCTATCGTTATTGGGACCGGAATGGGTGGAGGAATCGGGACGAATACAAGCCCCAGCATTGCCAGGATCAGTAAGGAGATGGTAGTTGTTCAAAATGGCCGTATTGTTCGAAGTGTTTATCGAAGCCAAAGGCCCTGTTTATTTTGAAGGACTTCATGGCGGTAAAACTGGTGCAGTCCGTAAAGCTAAAGTCTTTATCGGCATATTGTTTAAAAATTTTAAAGGCACCTTCCTGGAGATGGGGAGTAATTCGCAGCACCTCGATTACCTTGCTCTTTTTAAGATGTTCCCAAAAGAAAACGGCCATCGAATGAGAAATCTTTGACCTCAAAAAATTCATGGTTTCACAGACGACAAAATCAGTGGTAATGAATTTTATTTCTTTTTCAAGGGCATTTTTAAAAAAAGCTGCAGCCGCACCATGATAATCATCAGCCTGGTCGATGACGGCGATAAAAGCACCGGTATCAATAAAAATTTTCACTTTTTCTTGCCATATAAATACTGGTCATGGTTAATTGAACCGTTTTTAATCCCGGATTCGGCACGGCCGATAATATCTTCAATGGCATCTTTTTTGTTTTTCTCGGGCGTTATCGAAGAAAATAAGGACGTTTCGACAGCTTCGCGGATAAGTTGATTTACACTTTTTGTTTCTTCAATAGCCTTATACTTGAGGGCCTTTAACAATTCTGCAGGCAGTCTGATATTGGTTGCAACCAAAGGAGGCATTTTTTCACCTAAAAAAAATAATTTAATTGTATTATAGTACAATGGTATCTTTATGTCAAAGTATAACTCTAAAGGAATAATCGGTTTAAGTTGGTTTAATGATGATGTACGATACGGCCATTCCTTTTGAGAAGGTCTACCGGCACCTTATGGCCTTATGGACCAGGGAGATCCTTGTTTGGGCAGGGAATACTCCTGTGCTCCTTGGGGTTCCAGCCTATGACGAAGCCGGGGTCGGCTATCATGACCCGAAAGTGGGAAACCTTAAGAATGCCCTGATGGGAATCCATGGCGGCTTGACCAGTTTTCCCACCCTGCCAAGGAATTATCAGGGGATCGCCATTTACTGAGTGAATGGGAGTATCTGATGAAAAATTATCGTTTAGAAAAAGGAAGGTGGATGCTACCATAAAAAAAGGGCCTAATCGCTATCGACTAAGCCATTATTTTTATTAAAAAAACCTGGTGCCGAGACCCAGAATCGAACTGGGGACACGCGGATTTTCAGTCGGCTCAAGTTCTTAGGCGATTCTTCATCAATAATAAATACTTAGATATCAACCCCTTTGAGAGCCCATATTGGATTACGTTGGTTTATCTTGGATTACTTTCGGTTAAGACAGGTACGTTTTAGCTACGTTTACCCTGTTTTCGGGCCGGAGGAAAGTAGCCCGGGTTCGAGAGATCGCTCAGCCTTAGGCAGGGCCGATCTCTGATTGTAGACGACTTCGGTTTACCCACCCTACCCCCACACAGGCCGAGGACATCTATGTAATCGATACTGAACCCCATCTCAAATCTTCGATAATCCTAGCTGGTAACCGGCCTCCTCAGGACTGGATCGCCCTCTCCTTCCCGATCCGGTTATAACCAACTCGATCTTAGATCGTCTGGCCCATCATGCCGATCGTATCATCATCGAAGGAGGAGAATCCTATCGGAAAAGATTAAACCCCCGCTCCCACTAATTCATCAACCCTTTTGTGGTAAATTGGGGGCGTGGAATAACCATTGACAATACAATAAATTGCATATAAATATACAATATAGTGCACTGAAAGGTACAATAGACGATGGAATATCGCCTTAATAGAGAAGATCTTCTGAAGAACATGACCGCCTGGAATGGCTTTCTGCATAAGAAAGTCCATCTGATCGCCTGCGGCGGGACAGCTATGACTCTCTTGGGAATCAAAGAATCAACCCGTGATGTTGATTTTATGGTCCCTATCGAAGAAGAATATCGATATTTGATCAAGATTCTGAAGCAATTGGGATATGTCCCGTCGTCAGGGTCTGGCTGGAAGCGTCCGTCAGAAGCTTATATTTATGACCTTTTCATGGGGAAGAGGATCCACACCACCGAGTTAATTGATCCTCCGCTGGATGAAGGCAGGCATTCATTGATCAAGGAGTTTTCCCGTTTGTATATTGGGGTGCTCAATCATTATGATTTGATCATCAGCAAACTTTTTCGCTGCACTTCAGTAGATGTCGAGGATTGCTTGACGCTCGTCAAGGTCAGGCGAAACGAGATTGATATCAATAGGCTGTTGGAGCGGTTTAAGGAAACGGCCCTATTCGATATAACCGAAGCAAAGATGATGGGCAATTGGGAGTATTTTGAAACAATGATAGTGAAAGAAGGGCTTTATGGAAAATAAACAGCTTTTGGACAACATGAGCCGGTTGGGGTATCCGCTCCTCGATCCCCAGGTTGGCTTTGATGGTTACGCGACCCTGGCCGAGGTTGTTCGGTCGGACAAGGGGCGTTACTGGGAGGGTTTTCCGGTCCTATTGGCTAATGTCGCGAAAGGTGAATCCTTTGAATTTACCAAAGTTGAAGCCTATTTAGTGAATGCCAGGGAGAAAAAGCGGCTCAAGGATCTCTTCCTTTTATCCATAGCTTTATACGACCTCAATAAGCTTAATTTGAAATGGGTTAAGCGTCTGGCCACTCAATTAACGGGCACTGAAAAGAAAAAAGTCCAGTCTTATAAAGAAGCATTGGTAAATAATAGTCCGCTCAAAATAAATGGAACTGAACTTGAATCAGAACGCTTGAAGAATGTGTTCAAGAACTATTTTACGCAGGAAGCCGCCGAAACCCTGGACATAGGTCATAGGCACGAAGAACTATCCTTGGAATTTGCTTTCTCACAGTTATTCTCTCCAAAACAAAAAGAACTATTCCAGAAGAAACTTAAGGGTGAGCCGCTGAGCAAGACAGAAAGAGAATACTATTCGCGAGTGGTCAGGAAAAAAATATCCGCGTTGGCCAATTCTCAACTACATCAACTGGCGATTAGAGTTTTGGAGTTATGACAGTCGGTTGTATCGCCTTGGCCAACCCAGACATGGATCATTTATTTGAGAAGATTAAGAACGGGACCCCATGTTTGCAAAAACGCTTAGAAGCTCCTTTTTAGGGTAAAAAGGTTCGTTTTGATATCCCCGACCAGGAAGTCTGCCATTTACTTCGGTTAAGAAGTAGACCAGGTACACCGGCCAAAAAGCCTACCAGATATTTTTTTCTTCATCTTTACTTCTATTTTCTTCCCTTTCAGAGAATAGTGGACCGATTTATGGTTTCGCCAGGAGGAGACCATGAATTCTGTTCCGTGTGCCCATTGCCGAAAGCTTTTTCTTCCCGATCCCAGGGTTAAAAATCAACATTATTGCAGCCAGAAAGCGTGTCAAAGGGCCAGGAAGACTGTTAGGCAAAGGCAAAAGATGGCTGATGATTCGGAATACCAGGGCAACCAAAAGGATGCCTGGAAGACCTGGAATCAGCAACACCCTGATTATTGGAAAGCCTACTGTAGTCGGCATCCCGAATATGTCGAGCAAAACCGCCTTAACCAAAGGGTCCGGGATAAAAAACGCTGTTTAGGTCATCTTGCAAAAATGGACGCGTCAGCCCAAAAAATATTCATTATTCCGGTCTGTTATCCACAACAGGGCCCTCTTGCAAAAAAGGACTCGATATATTTTGTCTCAAGCTTTACTTAAGATAGTCCGCAAACAGGAGGTCCTTTAATGATCGACAAGAAACCCATCAACCCTTTACGCATCCGAAAAATAACCGGAAGTTTTGCCTTTATCGAACACCGCTTCCGAAGCTTTATCAAGACCCTGCCCCACGCCTCACTCGCTTCGCCATACATTCGCCGTAAGAGCTCTGGAAACCTGCCCGGATGGCCGTAATCACATCACAAACCACATGTTGGCACTCTCCACCTATTTAGGCCAAGGCAAGGTTTCCGACACCTACTGGTATCTGGAAGCGGTGCATAACGATGGACTCTACATTAAACCTCCTTTCTGCGGTCTTCGGGGATCATCTGCTGGGCTTTCATCAACCCCCGGTCCCGTAAAAAGCGATAGGCTGTAGTCTGGGAGAGTTTTCCAAAGCCCTTTTGTTCCAGTTGCTCGACCAGTTTTCGAACCGGGGCCCGGGG
>JACRBX010000152.1 GCA_016219225.1 Deltaproteobacteria bacterium | reverse complement strand
CCTGTTCCCGGCGAATCCTAATCCTGATTTCAGCGGGGTGGATAGTTGCGCCAAATCGTTTGGCTCGTGGCATCGGTATTCTCCTTAGAGGCACCTTTTCAGGGGTAAAAAGGTTCGTTTAATGCCCTTTTTCTCTATCCGTTTTGATAAGATTTACTGAGAATTCAATCAGTAGGTCTGGTACGGCCCCCGTCTACCCGTCTAGAAGGCAAGCCCCCCTTTTTGAAAGTTTTGTGACATGGATGCTGCCTCTTGCCTCCCTTGCGGCGAATAACAGCTATTTTCGACGCAATAAATGCGGAGAATGTTCTTGATTTTGCGGTGGATAAGCAGCATAATAATCCGCCAGGAGTGCGGAGAATGATGGACTATATCCACGATAGGAAGAATTGGCCAAAACTGACTTGGAGTCCGGAGAGAATTGCAGGGCAGCTTGCCGGTGTACGTCATCGTCAGGGACGGCTCATCGGGCGCATGGAGGGGTTGGGGTTTTCGTTTCGCAACGAAGCCGTTCTACAAACCTTGACTGAGGATGTTCTCAAATCCAGCGAAATCGAAGGTGAAATGTTGGACAGGGACCAGGTGCGCTCTTCTATCGCACGTAGACTGGGACTCGATATCGGCGGACTTTTACCAGTTGACCGGCACGTCGAGGGCGTTGTTGAAATAATGCTCGATGCCACCGGGCATTACGCCAATCCGTTGACTGAAGAACGTCTATTTGCCTGGCACTCCGCTCTGTTCCCAACCGGGCGCAGTGGTATGACGAAAATCGTGGTCGGCGGCTGGCGTGACAATAAATCCGACCCCATGCAGGTGGTTTCCGGCCCAATCGGCCGGGAGAAGGTGCATTATCAAGCCCCTGAGGCTAATCGTGTTCCCAGGGAAATGCGCGCTTTCCTGAAATGGTTTAATGGTTCCCAATCTATAGATCCGGTACTGACGGCAGGTCTGGCGCATCTCTGGTTTGTGACGATCCATCCTTTTGAGGACGGCAACGGCCGGATTGCCCGGGCGATTGCCGATATGGCGCTGGCGCGTTCGGAAAATAGCCGGCAGCGTTTTTATAGCCTGTCGGCGCAAGTTCGCCTGGAGCGAAACGCCTATTACGACCTGCTGGAAAAAACCCAGAAAGGCGGCCTGGACGTAACCCCCTGGCTGGAATGGTTACCCGTTTTACTTTAGATTTGGAGAGTTCTTACGGTTGACATATTTCTCATATTTTTCCGAAAGAGTGTAGACATAATCAAAAATTGC
The DNA here is from genome assembly GCA_016219225.1 of Deltaproteobacteria bacterium. NCBI lineage: Bacteria > Pseudomonadati > Myxococcota > Myxococcia > Deltaproteobacteria bacterium. Next base: position 55,870 of record JACRBX010000152.1, on the reverse strand, counting down.
GATGGTAAAATCTATGATATCTTGTGCATTCTCTTTGGTGGTATCCTCTTCGGAGGCATGGGCGCCTATATTCCGTTCCTTTCTCAACGCCTCGGCCCAATCGTAGAGTCGCTGATCAATGACCCCTTTCGCTTTCAACTCCCCAAGCCCCTTACCTATCATGTGATTGCCAGCTTTTGCTTTAATCAGTCTTTCCAAGGCACGACCGCAAAGAACTGCTGCCGCCGAATAGATTCCATGTAAGAGACATTTCTGCGCGTCCTTTATATCACGGCGTGCAGCTTCAGGAATTGCGGGACCCACATCGGCCAGTGATGGCGATGGCCATAGCCGCTCCGCGGTTGTCCAACCCCAATTATTATATTCGTCTTGACACTCGAAGGCAGAACCGAACAGGGCATTCTGACAAGACGGGCATCGGACGAGAAAGTAGGTTTCCCCGTTCTCCCTTCCAACCCAAGTTTTGGCTTCCGCCTTGACTCTTACTGCGCAATGCGGGCAGTCAATCACTATTTCATTTGACACAGGGATCCCCCTTTGTAAGGTTAATAAGAGGATTAGCAAAATTTCGGATTCATCGGCGATTGGCAACATCCAGTTTTTAATCGGTCATTTATAATATTGGCTCTCCCGGATTAACATCCGGATTGCATTGAGGGCATCGTCGCTCATGGGCGTCACAGCCATTGCAACCATACTCATGATTACATCTACTGCAGCGCATCACCCAAATTAATGCGAAAGGATGTGTTGTACTCTTTTGGGGCGTTTTTCGCATCAGTATTTGCTTGTTCTTATTTTGTTCCCCGATCTCAATTTGGTTAAACCTCATCAAAAGACAACTCCTAACTAACACTATCCTTGTTTATTCGGCGAACTAACGGGCGTTTTGCCAGATAAATATGGCTCACCCTTTCTTGTTTGTCTATGTGAAAGGGTTGTCTTCTTAGCCATTTATGAACGAAATCCATCCTCCGGTCCGCTCCAAGCCTCTGGGACCCCCATCATAAGAATTGCATTTCTTGCTTCCTGAAATGCTTGAGTGTCCGCAGAGTTCATTGTGGCCTTTTCAACAAAAATATCATTCCCAATCTTTTCTTGCGTGTCTCGCCGAAAAATGTATGCTCTTGCCCGAAATTGTCGTGCCCCCACTTTTTCTCCATGGATGACGGTCACACCATAATACCCATCGACATTTTTTGTCATTTCTTCCGCTTTTTGGGCTAACATTACTCTAATGCATATGCAATATTTATTTCATGATCTCTGGTCAACTAATTATTATTGTTCATAATTCACACAAACCTCGTCTATAATTTTGACCGCCCTAACTATTTCATTATAAAAATTTTTCATTCGAGACAAAGTAATCCCGACTGAACGGCCATGGGCGATCAGATGCCTGTTGGCTACGACACTGTCGATAGCATCCTTTTGCTCTGATGTCCGAGTTTGGAGATACTTTTCACGCCAATTTGGGTTAAATGATCCAAGCAATTGTGCAATTTTGTCGTCGTTCAAATTAGTTAATCCTTCGATCCGCTTGTCAACAAAGTTAACGACAGGTGAATTTGCATGTCTCTTCACGTAATCCTGAAGAATCATTCGCATTGAGTTTTCTACAAAACCAGACGTTAGGACACAAACATATTTTGCCCAATGGGCAAGAATTTCTTCGTCTAAATTCATTTGTCCCACAAGTGAAAAAATGTGATTTAAACGTTGGTTTTCTTTGGAAACTGAGAGAATCATCAGCGCAATTCGGCAAAGGCCTTGACTGCCTTATCGATTCGTAATGTGACATTGGGTTCATCTGATGTTCCTGCTCGCACCGCAGACATATATTCCTTGGCACCCAACAAGCTTTCGTAGACGGGAATAATTTTCTTTTCGTCTTTAATGCTACTGCGTTGAAGGCGTCGAGCTATTCCAACCATAACAGAGTCAAGGACCGCCGCGTTAAGAGCACGTTCGGGGCGGAATGCTCGTTGCGAAAGTGTGGCAGCAATGAGTCTAACTGTTGGTAAAAAGGCTTCAGTCAGAGATTTCCGTGAAACCTTTTGAAGCATTTTGTTTGAGCCCATGAACGTGTTTAGAAATTCTTTCATGGGTCGGCTGTACTTTTTTTTATCAAAGAAAAGGGCCAAAAATCTCAGGATCAATTCTTGATCCTTTAATCTCTTGCTGGGAGGGCCATAGATTGTTCTCCAATCAGGACAATCATTGAATTCTTTCAGTAACTCTGCAAAAGGGCCATGAAATATACATGCCCTTATTTCCTGAGGTTGCAATAAAGTGCCACCTGTGTTCAAACGTTCAAAAATATGGTAAACGCTGCTTTGGTCATCTGAGGGTTCCTCTTGCTTTATGATTGTTGCGTGGATAACCGAATCGTTGAGGCGAAGTTGGTCTTCTATTCCAAGTTTCTTAAAAGAAAGCCCTTCATACCGTACTTGGACATCTTTCAAAGCAAATTCCTTCCCCATAAACAATCCATCGTAAAAGTATTGAAGTGTCCGTAGTCTTTGTTGGCCGTCTATGATTAGGAGTTTTCCTGTGTCGGCTTCTTTTGCAAAAAAAACCCCAGGAACGGGGAGTCCAAGCAAAAGGGATTCAATAAAACGCGAGGCTTGTTTGAGAGACCAAACGTACTTCCTTTGGAATTCGGGAACAAATATAACTTCCCTTTCAAGCCGATGAACTAAGCTGTCTACCGGGTAATCTGCACCATAACTCAATATAGCATATCGAAAAGGCATTAACTCGTTTTCAGTCTCATCTTGGACTTTCGTCTCTTGCATTATGTCTCCTTTCTCTTCTACCTAACTATCAACCCGAGAAATATAAAAGGAACCCCCAGTCATTCTTAAAAAAATGGAGTCTGGGAGCCAGTACCGGTGATCCTCTAAGTGCCGTTAATGGGTATTTCATTATTCATTTTTTAGCCAGTACCGAAATGATTATTGTAGCAATTGCACTAATAGCCGCTATTATCGCTGCGTATTTGGCCCATCGAGCCGAACGTGCCGCATCAGCAGCCTCTATGCGGGCGATTGAATTAGCTTCGGATGCCAGCCGATTAGCTTCTTTGGCAATTGCAAGGGTCTCTTTTTCTCGTGCATCACGCGCGGATACGTGTGCGGCGTCTGTGGTGACCTGTTTAGACCGCACCCATGCCTCAACACCGTCTCTCGTTCGTGAGCCTGGATCACCATGAAGCCCCCTTGCCGTTTCAGACAAAACAGTTTCAGGCCCTTTGGCCTCAAGGCTTTCGAATTCGGATTTGTTCATATCTTATCCCATAACGGAAGAAGCGGGGCTGGCGCGGCGGAGATCTCGCCGAGTCCAAGTTCACGCGATTGTTATCTCCTCTTCTTTATCACCTATTCGGCGACTGATACAGAAGTTGAAACTATATCAAGATCGACATAAATAACGGCTTCCACCTTGGAGGCGGAATTATCGAGTTTTACTTTTGCAAGCCCTGATGTGTAATCAGTGGAAAAAATATGCCTTTTTCTGCGAAGATACCCTACAGGCTCTCCATCATATGCGTAGTCCATCTCATTTTCGTCTTCATAATCAGCATACACTGTAAAGCTTACTTCGGCTTCAAATGAAACGGTGCACTCTTTGTCAGCAACAGCAACCACATAAAAATCAGTTATTTTTACTTCGTCAACTTGTTGGTCGTTTAAATCACCTTTCCAACCCTCTTCAATTTCAAAGTCGATTTTGACAAATGCATCAGCAATCCATTCATCAAGGGAATCTGGCTTTTCCTCAAACCATGCTTGTACAAGCTTTACTCGTTCAGATTCCCCTTGGTAAACTTGAAGATACGCAGCAAGAGAAGAGAAATATAAAAGGTTTGTTCTTTCTGCACATGCGCGCTCAAAATCTTCGTCTCTCGAGACTACGGCAATCTCGCACTTGTTTGTTTGCGCATAACGATCAAGTATAGCTACAGCTAATGCATCAGGGAACTCTTTGCTTTTCTTACCCTTTCCAAAAGGTGCCCGGCCATGGTCAAACCAAGTCATGACTCTATGCATATCTATCCCGTCATAACCTACTTTGACATGCTTCATTGGTTTGAGAAATTCCTCCAACGACTTGTTGACCAACCGTCGGATTTCCCACTCTCTAATGCTCGACGCTTTCGGCCACTTTTCAAGTTTCGTGATAATAGGAAGGCTCTTCTCTATTTTCTCCAAGGATTTAACAGCTTCTTCAACTCGTTCTCGCAAATGGCGGGCTCGCTCACGAAAAGTGGGATCAGGATCAATAAAAGTCAACTTCATCCCATTTAATGCATCACGGAATGGTTTCAGCTTCGCTGATTCGAAGTTAAAACCTGTTTGCTCAAAAATACACGTGTCTATGAATATGTTGTTTGGAACAGCCACTCCAAGCTCCTATGAGACAACAAATTATTAAACAGTTTCTTGGATAATATCAGAAAGTTTCAGAATTTCAGAATAAAATGGTACGTTGTCCACTTATATTTGTCCCTCCTATATCTCTTTGGTAAAGTTATCTGCCTTTGGAGGGCCTTATTATAGAATTTATTACGTCCAGCAGGTTTTCCCTGGTAGTGACAAGTCTGCAAATTATTTTGTCCCTATTGGATTTATCTTTTGTCATTACTCTCAATAGGATTAATTCACCGTCCTTGAAGTGTCCAGAGGATACTGGTGGGAATTCCAGCCACCGGCAGGATGCCACACAGGGAACGGCCTCTTTACCCAGTCTGTTTTTTGAGCGGGTAAGGTATGAAATCGGAATCCCAATGATTTTGCTTTTCAAGTTCCCCTCTCCAAATCTTTTGAATAAAAAACCCCACCTCTCACTTGAGAAATAGGGTCTATTATTCTTCCATCGACACTCCTTGGTAAAAAGGTTGCCAACAAGAAAACTTCGTAAATTTACTACAGATTTCCTACCCTTAAATTAATAAAAAGTCAATAAATTTTAAATTTTTGGTATGGGCAGGTTGGTGGCCAATTTTAATCGGCCGAATGGGTAAAAAAATCAGATCCAGGTTAAAGGGCGATCTAAAGAAAGATTATTTTCGTGGTCAATGATGATCTTATCGGGGAATTGGCTGTCTCTAAGATGCTTCTCTTTCATTTTCATATGAAAGTCACACTCTTCTTTTAGTTCTTCTGCCCGGCGGCCTATAGGGATTAGAAGCCCGATCTTTTTCATTGGGAAGGTCCTCTTTATGGCTTTGACGGCGGGAATAATATCGCTATCCCCAGTTACTAATATGGCCGTGTCAAAAGTGTCATTGTGGGCATTTTGGAACAATTGGATGGAAATATTTACATCTGTTTGTTTCTCCTCATGTGCTTTATAATTTTTAAAGCAAACCCGGCAGTGTTTATCTCTCAGCTTGAATTTCCCTAATATAATTTTTACTCCTTTCATTTTTAAGGCGTTAATAAAGATACGGTGACGCTCCACCTTACCTTGATCCCAATCCGTATAAGCCGAAAAATAATAAATATCTGCTATCTTATCCTTAGACACAATAAAACATTTAGCCAAAGAGGAATAGTCAAGCCATTTATATTTATGGAAGGATTTCCGGTCTTCGAGAGCATGGTAGACATTAAAACCATCGATAAAAAAAGAAATACGATTTTTGGGGGAGGATTTTTCCATATTTTAAAGTGGGCATAAAAAAACCCGCGTCCACCGGGAGCGCGGGGCCAATGTGGCACGAGACCACAAAGGGATGATATTTAAATTTTAACCTTTCTTTATATCTTGTCAAGCACTATTTTTATCGGCAGTATTTTCTCTTCTTTAATTCCTCTAATAATAATTCCACCAGGCAGGTGGAAAAATGGTTCTCCGGGCTATTTTTTATATATCCTCAGCCATAAATCGTAATATTGCGATATTTTTCTTGACAAGACATCACAATATTGCTATATTGATAAATCAAATCGAGTGTAATATGCCAAAAACTGACGTATTATTATACCAAGAAGATGATGGGAGATGCCCGCTGAGCGATTGGCTGGATGGTTTGCCGCCAAAGGCTCAAGATAAGTGTATAGTCCGCATTGAGCTGTTAGCCGATAACGGCCATGAATTACGACGGCCGTTTGCAGATTATCTCAGAGACAAAATATATGAGCTGCGAGCGGCCTTAAATAGAATCCAATACCGGATGTTATATTTTTTCTATAAAAATCAGTGTATTATAGTAAGCTGATTAACCAAGGAAGGCAATGAAGTACCGCCGAAAGAGATCGATCTTGCCATCCTTCGAAAGGAGAAATTTGAAAGCAATCCCATGAAGCATACAGTGAGGGGGTGAAAATCATGGGGAAAAAGAACCAATCAACGAATGCTGTTGAAATTCTGCACCGGCGCTACATAAGAGACGACGCAGGAAGAAAGGCTTCACTACAAGCCGAAAGGGTCAATGCCGAGGTCGCCCAGATGATCTATGATCTGCGCCAGGAAACCGGTATGACCCAAAAAGAACTTGCCGATTTGGTCGGCACAACGCAGTCGGTAATCAGCCGCCTGGAAGACGCGGATTATAACGGCCATTCATTATCAATGCTGAGCCGTATAGCCAAAGCGCTGAATAAGCACCTTACAGTCCACGTGACATCGGAAGACGAACAGCGGCAGACCATTCAGTACGTGTTTCGTGAAGTCATGAAAGGATTGAGACTCAGGTTCGGTCTGTCACCGGATCAGATCGCCCAAAAGACGGAAATAGACAAAAGAGATATCCTTTCTATGGAACGAAGCATCAATTATCGTCCGACTCCGTTGATCTTACATAAATTAAGCAAATTCTATGGAATATCTCAGCGCAAACTTGCTGCGCTGGCCGGGGCGATCAAAGAAATCCCGCCGGAGTTTCAGGCAGAGGCGTCAAGGTTTGCCGCGAAATCAGAGTCATTTTCCAATCTGACGGATGAGGAGAAAGTGACACTTGATGAATTTGTAAAATTCCTTAAAGATGAGAGAAAAAAAATTGCCTGATGAAGCCACCCGTCTGGAGATTGATAAAGTCATCAACAGGGTTCTCAAAGACGCCGGCCTGAGAAAACCGCCTTTTTTGATAGAAGATGTCTTGGAATACCTTGATATCGATAGAAATTTCTATGACCTTGAAGATGTCACCCTCCTTAGACGCTTTTGGCACAAGGTAAAAGTCAACGGACAAAAACTCGTTAATATTGCAAAGAAAATAGATCTTCACGCCATCTGGCTCCCGGACGAAGCTCAAATCCTTGTTGATTCTTCTCTCCCGCCCCCAAAAAAAGACTGGGCTTCCTTCCACGACTCGGTACATACCTTCTTGAATGGCATCGCCCCTATTTTCTTGGAGATACGGCACAGACCTTGGACCCTGATTTCCAGGAAATGCTGGAAGCCGAAGCAAACTATGGCGCATCAGGCCTTATGTTTGGAGGAAAAAAATTCACGGAAGAAGCTCTCGATACCACACCTGAATGGGAAAGTATTGTTCTGTTAAAAAACAGAAACAAAAAATCGTGGGTCACAACGGGACGTAGGTATGTCCAATTCAGCCATGATCTTCCGATGGCATTGGTCGTAAGCACCCCTTGGTGGATGAATAAGCCTGATGATCAGGAAAACAGATGCCGCCATTTTATAAGATCAGGAAAATTTATGATAAATTTCGCCCTGGTCTCACCGGATATGGTCTTGCAGGAGATTGATAGCAATACGAACAAGAGGAGGGGCGGCCCGGTTGGAGAGTTCGGCCTTGGTCTCCCGGATGTGAACGGCGGAATGCATGAATTTCGTGCTGAATCATTTTTCAATCAACACGACATAATAACTTTTCTTGCCTATCAGAAGAAACTGAACTTTCGACTTTAAAAACTCTGTGACGAATGGCCCTAAAAAACTCCCTCCCGGAAATTATCTATCTAACAATTATCTAACAGAAATTAAGGAATTTATAAATATAAAATCAATAACTTAATGGCGGAGAGGGTGGGATTCGAACCAACAATAGATTCATTATTGAGTATTCTATTAAAGAAAACTTGACATAATGTCAACTTTTCTATTGACAATAGCCGAAGACAAGATTATTTAAATGAAATGGTCGATATAACGGCTGAAGAGCTTGAGTCTAAAATCCGGGAAATTTTGGACCACGGATTATTGATTTATTCCGGCCATGTTAAAGCAAGAATGGTCGAGAGAAATTATACGATGGGCGATGTCCGGCATATACTGAAAAATGGCAAGATTATTAAGTTTAACCAAGAAGGAACCGAAAAGTACCATTGTGAAATTCATGGCGAGGACCTTGAAGGATATATGGGTGGTGTTATTACAATCGTCATTAAGAACACAAAATTGATCATCGTGACCGTCCTTGGAGGAATATAAAATGGAAAGATGCCCTAAATGCGACAATATATTGGGAACTCTTAAAAATCGTCCTTATCATTATAAGGAAAGCGGATTAGATCATATCTGGCTGGCCGGGATTTCTCAATATAAGTGCGAAAAGTGTGGGGAAATTTACGTTGAAATACCACACCTTAATGAGCTTCATCTACTGATCGGAAAAAATATTGTTTGCAGGAAGGAATTATTAACCGGACTGGAGGTCAGGTTTTTACGTAAAGAAATCGGGATGAAGAGCAAGGATATGGCCGCCGCACTGTCCATGGAGCCGGAGACTTATTCGAGGTGGGAGAACGGAAAACAAATAATCGCGGCTCCCCATGATAAAAATTTGCGGATGCTCTATGTTATGAATGCATCAGAAAGCACGGGGAAAGTCCTGTCCCAAAATTCCCGATCTATTCTTCATGATATCGCCGCCAAAAAGGCCCCCAAGAAAGTCAAAAAAGTCGAATTTAAGCTGTCAGAATGGATGAACAGACTGGATGAACCTATATTCGGTATCCAAACCTGCAACGCATAATCATTCCTTAAATTAGGATATCCTCAATCTCCCAAAGCTTTTCCATTACCCCCGCTACCATGGCGGGAGTCACCCTTAAAGTCTGGTGACTTTCGATCCTCTCCACTGAAATCTTTGTATAGCTCCGAATGAGCGATTAAAAAATAGGCCGAAGGGGTGCCTGAATAAGCCCCGGATTCAAATGGGAACAAAATGACCCAGGTATTGTGTCCTAACTGTAGTGACTGGAGGGTCAGGCCGGAAAAGGATCCCGGGGGATCTGAAAATTTTGCTCTTGCGGTTACCGGTGGAAGCCCAGGGGGGATATATGGTTGTACCTGATTTTATGGTGCCCCCGGCGAGACTTGAACTCACGGCCTACAGATTAGGAATCTGCCGCTCTATCCTACTGAGCTACGGGGGCATGAAGGAAAATATACTTAATTTTGGGTAAGAACACAATAAGAATTTAGAATTTAGAATTCAGAATAAAAAAACAGGCGATAGGCAAGAGGCAAAAGGCTATAGGCTATAGGTAAAAGAAATCAGGAGAGCTTTCTAACCTATTGCCCATTGCTCATCGCCTGACTTTTTAAATAGCCCACAAACCCGGCGATACTGTTGGCCATAAAAAAGCGTTCCCTTTCCTGGGAGAAGGGATCCATTTGTTGAAAACAGTTCAACAGGGGATCTTGTTCCAGAAGGACCTCTGTGGCTCGTTCTACCGGGTCCTTGGGATCGGACTTGAGAACCCCGGCGATAAGATCCTTCCAGAAAAAAAGCTGGTCACGATATAGCCTGAGCATTTCATGACTGCTCGGGTGGCTCCCGGCATGGGCGAAATAGAGGGGCAGGTCTTTCAAGGCCAGCATGAGGTCTACACTGGCTACGGCCTGGTCCAGGAAAAACCGGGGCGGGGTAGGGGGGCGAAGATATTTTTTTTCCCCAAAAGGCAGATAGATCCCGGCCGCTTCTCCGGCAAACAAAAGATCATGGTAACAAAAGCTCAGATGAAAGGGGGCATGCCCTGGCGTTTCCAGGATCTTCAAGCCCTCCAATGAAAAGACGTCATTGGGGATAAGACGTTCCGGGGCTACCGGACCTATAGGGCCATAAGCCACCGCCTTATCTTTCAAGGTGGCAAGACTGCCTTCCCAGAGTTTGGCGGGGTTGATCAAATGGGGCAATCCTTTGGCCGGGGCTACGGCCTTGGCGGCCGGAAAATGATCCAAAAAAGGGGCCAGGCCGCCGGCATGATCGATATGGATATGGGTCAGCCAGACATAATCGACCCTGGTAATGCCTTTTTGGTTTAATTGGCCGATCAACAAATCGATCGAAGCCCTGGGCCCCACGTCCACCACTATGGTCGGGTCACCCTGGATCACCCAGGACCGGATAAACTTTTCCCATCCGGGGATTGGTTGGGGAAGTTCAATAAAAAAAGGGGTGGAAAACGTCATGATTTACTCCATTTATTAAATTAGGCCGCAGATTTTCGCCGATACCCGCAGATAATTTCAAATATCTTTCGCCAGGCGTCGATTTAATTGTTTTTGGTTTGCTTTGAGCTTTGAGCCATTTTCGTATTAAGCGCTCATGCCCGGGTCGGGCACTACGAAGAATGAAAATGTCTTTCGCCGACCCCCGATCCCTGACCCCCGATCCCTGAACGTTATTTTCGTACTAAAGCAGCGCTTATCTCGGCACCAAATACCAGCCGGTTAGATTGACAAGGGCCCAGATCACATCCAAAGGCAGAAGCCGACCGATACTGCTGTCGAAATTAATGTTGACCTGGGCCGGGAACTCCTCATCTTCAACATAAAGGATATATTCAACCGGGATGCGCGGCAGAACCAGGAGTTCGAAAGAGGCATCCCCCTTTCCGGTTTCACGCCCCCCCAATCCGAGACCGGCCTGTAGAAACCCTTTAGGGTCTTGCCCGAATTTTTTCCCCAGAGGTTTTTTAACCAAAGCATGGGGGCCGCGAAAAAACAATTCTCCGCCGGGAATTTCCCGTTCGCTGACCTTCTTTCCCTCCAGGGGGCTTTCCTGGGCTTTCAATAAGTACATCAAGATCACCAGGTATTCCTGAAAACCTAATGGTTTATCAGGACGGTCCGCCTGCCAGATCCGGGTTGACTCCGGATGGCATAAGTAAACCCGATTCCAGAAAGGGACCTGGTAGCCGGTTCCGGGTTGAAAGGTGACCAAAGCCCGGCGACAGACGTCTTGAGGGTCCATCAAACCCAGGTCCTGCCAGTAATGCTCAGGGATCTTTTCTTTGTCACGGAATAAAGCGTTATCATTGGGATCGATTGAAGTCATGGCCGTCTATTTGGGGCGATTCTTCCGGCAAAATTCCAGATATTTTGTCAGCTCCCGTTTTAAGTCTTTTCGTTCCGATACCTGGTGAATCCCGCGGATGTCAAAAAAATAATCCAGATGTTGATAAATAAGACCGGATAATTGTTGAAGGGAATTGGAACGTATCAATCCCTCATCCACATCGAACCCCCTGGATTTCATCACCCGGGGTCCGGTAAAGATAACCAGGGCATTGGGTTCAGCCAGGATAACATCTCCCAGGGAGGCATAACTGGCAATAGCGCCACCGGTTGAAGGATCCCCGAGAATGGAAATAAACGGCAGTCCAAGGCGGTTTAAGCGGTTTACGCAAGCGATGGTTTTGACCATTTGCATCAAGGCCAGGATGCCTTCGTACAACCGTGCCCCGCCGGAACAGCAGAGGCTGACAAAAGGGCATTCTTTTTCAATAGCCAAATCTACGTCCCGTATAAATTTTTCTCCATAGGCCACCCCCCTAGAACCGCCGCTGAAGTAGAATTCTGAAACAGCCAGAATGACCGGCTGGCCGAAAATCTGGGCCTCCCCGGTGACCAGGGATTCTTTAAAATGGGAGCGTTGTTTATCTAAAAACTCCCGGTAATAGTTGGTAATCAACTGGTCGTCCAGCAGACTGCCCACCGTCAAATTTCGGTTTATTTCAAAAAAAGTGTCCCGATCGGTGATGCAATCAATCCAGCCGCCGGCATCCAGGATATTCTGGCGGCCGCAAAAAGGGCAGACCTGGAAATTTTTTAAATAATCTTCCAATTTGATTAACCGGCCGCAGCCTCCGGAAGGTTTTGGGCTTCGCTCCTGCCCGCAACGAATATACTCCTGGTTGATTTCCAGGGGCTCGCTGCTGGCATAGTCGTCCGGGATTTGGGTCTGGCTGTTGTAAGTGACCACCTGGATATCCGGCGGCACCTTATAAAAGAACTTTTTAAAGGGTTTTTCCAGGAGTTGTTTTAATTCATGGAGTTTTCCGTGGTGACGGGGTAACCCATAGGCCAGGGCCCTCTTTTCCCGGTGTTCCAGGAGTTTTCGGATCTTGGTACGGGAAAGATCGCGAATGGATTTTTGAAGATAATTTTCAAGGGAGGCCGAAAATCCCTTGACATCTTTTATATCCTCAGGAACAGGAAGGACCTGGTCAATGACTCCTAATCGTTTAAGGTCCTGGGCGGTCGGTTTGGAGATCAGAAGGGCCTCCCGGATCCTTGATGCGTCCCGAAAGATAATGGAGGCCATCGATTCCGGAGGCGCCGTGGCATAGAGGGCATCTTCGAACTGGGCCCGGCGGTCGGTAACCTGCAGGGCCAGGGCCCCTCCGCTTCCCCCTTCGCCGATAACCACGGAGATGGTCCGGATCGGGATGGTTAAAAACTCATAAATCAGATGGCTGATAAAATAGGCCTGAAAACGACGGGCCGAGGTCATGGAGATATCGGCCCCGTAAGTATCGATGAGACACAATATAACCAGTTCATTGGGATCCATGGTCCGGGCTTGTTTCAATATCCCCAGGATCTGGGAATGTTCATCCGCAGAAAGCATGCCGAGGTTGAGTCTGCCGGTATATTCGGGATTGCGTAATTTATCCAGGGTCGGCTTTTCCTGGCCGATGACCAGGAGTCTCTTGTCGCCATATTTGGCTTCGCCACAGATCAGGGAATCCCCGGTGGGCGAGAAAGGCTTAAAATTAGTAAAAAGAGTCTGGATGATTTGGGAAGATCTGGGGCGAAAGGGATTTCTGGTTCGGCGTTTGAATAGTTCAACAATATCTTCTTCTTTCATGGAGACACCTTAATAATATTTTTTAACAGGAATAACAGGATTTATATAGAACTTATAGGGGATATACCCCTTTCAAGTCAAGGATAAAGGAATATGACGGTTTTCTGTGAAATCATAAAAATTTAAACTTGCATGATTTTTGCCATCCGGTTATAATAAAAAATTAAAATATTATGGTGGGTGTAGCTCAGTTGGTTAGAGCACCAGGTTGTGGCCCTGGGGGCCGAGGGTTCAAGTCCCTTCACCCACCCCATTTTTTTTTAAAGGAATGATTTTAAAAAGGAGTTTGGCAGAATCTGTTTTCATCGAGTGGATGAAAAAGAGTATATTAAAGATTGGATGTCTGTTAATCCTGGCCTTGGGCCTTTGGGCCTGTGACCTGGGAAGTTCCAATTCGGGCGGAGGCGGTTCTTCCACTGATTTTCAATACCTTTATAACTACAATGCCAATCAGTTAGATGGGCATACCATCCGGTGGGAATCCAATACCATAAAGGTCTTCACCGGCGGTATCCCCGGGGCCGAAGCGGCCATCAGCCGCTGGGCCGGTCCGGTTAATTTTTCTTTTATGGGTTCCCCGCCTTCAGACGGCGTTTCCTTCAGTTTGACCAGTTCGGGAAGTTCCTGCGGTGTAACGACGACCTATTTTTTTAATTCCGGAAAGATTTCGCAGGCCATTGTGCAGATCCATACCAACCAAACCTCCTGTAAAGGGGGCTTGGACAATACCGTTTCCCATGAAATGGGTCATGCCCTGGGTTTTTTCGGCCATACCGCCGACGGGGGACTGATGGACTTTGATGGGGGAAATTCCAACATCACCACGCCGGTTCGAAATTTTATGAATCTTCTCTATTCCCGTCCTTATGGCTGGGATATCACACCCTATCTTTCTTTACAGGGGAAATTGAAGGGCAGCCGTTATCAACCGAAGGGGACGCAAACTTTCGTCAGGGTTGACTATTAATGAGACCGGCAATCCTTTTTATTTTATTTTCTTTTTTTATTGTCAGCGCAACGGCCTGTAAGGAAGTTCATATGAAGGCCGTCCCGGCCGGTGTTAATGTGATGATCCACGATATCCCCTGTGAGGAAGTTAAAGATCGGCTTATTAAAGAGTGTAAAAGGCAGCACCTTCCCTTCGAAGGGGTGGATCAACATCAAGGGCTTTTATCAATCGGCCCCGTCCTCACCACTCCCTTGCCGGAAGACTCTTTCCTGAAAACGGAAGAAAGGGTGCGGTTGGAAATAAAATGTTCCGACCCCCTGAGCACACGCCTTTCCCTCCGGATACAGCTTAAGGGATTGACCGCGGATAATCAATGGCTGGAAATTAAAGAGGCCGATAAGTTGAATGCCTATGGGAAGCGGTTTTTAGACAGGCTCCTCATCAGGTAGCTCTGGATGAGAGCAATCAGCGTTCAGCTTTCAGCCATCAGGAAAGACCATTGAAAAACCCGGGTTATGCTGACGGATAGGCGCTCCATCCGGAAACCTGGGATTTCCTGATGGAAATCAACTGATCCAGCGGGTCATGGAATGGATATCTTCCCGGTTGGATTTAAACCGGTTGATGGCCGCCGAAAGATCCGGATAGCCCAGGGCCAGTCCCAGAACCACCTCTTTTTCCTCGGGAATATTTAAGTGCTCCTTGATTTCTTCTTCATAAGCCAGGATCAATCCAATAGGGCAGGTGGCCAGTCCTTTTGATTGAGCGGCCAGCAGGAGATACCCCAGAGCCATCCCCAGGCAGAGCTGGCGGGAGGAAGGAAACAGATGGTCCAGACAGACCAGGATGGCCACGGGGGCATCGTAGAAGCGGCAACTCCCCTCGGGGATAAAGGTGGTCAGATCAAGATGACTTTCCAGGGCCGGAGATTTCATGCCGGCGAAAAGTTCCCGTTGCCTCCCGATCCAGGGCTCCGGAAGGGGACGCGAGGTGCCCGGTCCACAAGAGACATTGCGTTCCTTATGGGTTTTTAAAAGCCTTTCCACCAGGCGTTGTTTTTCCTTCCCGGTCACCACTACAAATTCCCATGGCTGAACATTAATGGCCGAAGGGGCCTTCCCGGCCCAAAACAGGATCTCCTGGATTAATTCCCTGGGAACCGGATCAGGCGAAAAGACCCGGCAGCTTTTTCTTTCCTTTATCAAAT
Source organism: Deltaproteobacteria bacterium (assembly GCA_016219225.1). Taxonomy (NCBI): domain Bacteria; kingdom Pseudomonadati; phylum Myxococcota; class Myxococcia; species Deltaproteobacteria bacterium. The sequence goes on along the minus strand of JACRBX010000152.1, from coordinate 40,639 downwards.
CAAAAAAATCCATCATGATTCTCCTGTGAGGGGTTAGTTCGAAAATAGATTTTTGGCACGGATTTCACGGATTACACGGTTAAAGCTATGGGGTATCCCTCGATCCCGTTAAGTCTGGATTGAGGGATGACCAACATCCGCCTTCGGTGGAAGCGGGTCTCAAGAAAAGGGATCTCCCTTTTCTTGAGAAATGAAATGGTTTAACCGTGTAATCCGTTTGTCAGGCTTTATGCCTGACCCGTGCCTAAATAAGCCTTTGACTGATCTATTTTCATGCTTCGTGGTGCATCAGAATAGATTATTTTTTACTATAGTCTGGATTCCCTTTCAAGGATATAGTAAAATAATCTCTTTTATTCGTTCGGTGATGGCAGAATGGACTTTTTACGAGATTGTCAGAATTGAGAGAACTATAAAATTTTTTCATGGGTCGGGGAGGAATTCTTGCGTAGCGCAATTTTTTTGGACCGGGATGGGGTCATAAACGAAGATCAGGAGGATTATGTCAAATCCTGGGAGGAATTCCGGTTTATTAAAGGTGTCCGCAAGGCCTTGAAGGAAATACATCAAGCCGGTGTGCCGGTGGTGGTGATTACCAACCAATCGATCATCGGACGGGGAATGGTTACCGAGGCCGAGTTGTCGGGCATTCATGATCGTATGCTCAAAGGCGTTAAAAGGGCCGGTGGTAATATTTTAAAAATTTATTATTGTCCCCATCATCCGGATGCTCACTGCTCGTGCCGAAAGCCCAGGATAGGTTTGTTAAAAAGAGCCGCCCGGGAGTTGGATATCGATCTAAAGAACAGTGTTTTTATCGGAGACACCCTGAAGGACATGCAGGCCGGAAACCGGGCCGGGTGCCGCACCCTCCTGGTTCAGACCGGACAAGGGGAGGAATCTTTAAAAAAAATCCTGACCGGAAAAACCAGGATCAGACCGGATTGGGTGTGTGAATCTCTGGCCACGGCGACACCACTCTTACTGGCCTACCTCAAAAAGGAGAATCCATAACCCATGAGGTGTTGGGGGGATGACCGGTCAAAACAGGAAGGAAAATCCTTCTTGTCCGGAAACAGATATATCGACCTTTTGCTCCTCTTCTCCGCGGCTATTGCCCTCAAGCTCTTCATTTTTTTTACCGTCTCCGACCCGGTTGTTTTTTTCAAATATCCTTTTTTCGCCGACCAATTGAATAAAGGGATGGATATCGGGGAACGGCTCCTGGATTTGAGCCCCCTTTATCTTTATGGGATGGTTTTCCTCCAAAAGATCTATGGTTCCAACTGGGAGGCCATGACCGTTTTCCAGCTTCTGGCCGGGAGCTTCAATGGCATCCTGATTTTTCTGATCGGAGAAAAGATTTTTAACCGGGCCGTAGGTCTGACAGCCGCCGTCATTTTGATGCTCTATGGAAATCTGACGCTTTTCGAACTGACCCTGGAACCCGATTCTTTTGTCCTTCTATTGAATTCCCTCTTTCTATTGACCGTGCTGTGGACAGGGGAAAGAAGTTTAAACACCCATTCCGCATTGATTTGGCTTTGGCCGGGCCTGATTCTCGGCCTGTCGGTCATCACCAAGGCCAACGCCTTGCTTATCTGGCCCGGGGTTATTTTCTGGATTTTTTGGACCTCCCCTGGCGGGAAAAAAATCCGTTATGCCCTCCTGTTTACCTTGGGGGTTTCCTTGCTGATCCTGCCCGTCACTTTGAGAAATTATATCCAATTTCATGATCCTGTTTTAGTTACCGCCGATATGGGCAAAGTCTTTTTCCATGGAAACGGCCCGGGGGCCACAGGAATGGAGAGGGCCGACTTACCCGATCAGGGATTCATTGAAGAAACCGGCGGCGAACCGGATTTTGCCCATACCCTGTTTCGTAGCACTGCCAGGGGCCTGACCCATCGCAACCTCAGCCCATCGGAAAGTTCCCGGTTCTGGGTCTTCCGGACTTTGGATCATATCCGGTCCCATCCCTATTCGGCCTTTAAGTTACTGGCAAAAAAATTTGTATTGTTCTGGCTGAATTATGAGGTCCACGATTTGGATACCAACTATGCCTATTATCAAACCATCCGGGCCTGGCCTCTGGTTCCTTTCGGATTGATCGCCGCCTTGGGGGTCGTTGGGATGTTTTTGAGCCGGAAAAACCTCAAGCAGACCTATCTGCCTTTTCTGATGATTGCGGTTTATCTCCTGACCGTCGTCATCTTTTTTAATGCTTCCCGTTACCGGTTGCCGGCCGTACCCTTTCTTTGCCTTTTCGCCGCCTACACCATTTTATCTCTATACGACCGATTGAAACGGAAACAAGGTAAACCGTTTTTTTTAATAGCCGTACCGACTGTCCTGCTGTTTATTCTTTCGGTCTTTTCTTTAAGAGACGAAGTCGCCGCCCTGGACCGCTGGCAACAGGCCACACGGTTCCATTATAATTTGGGCGGGAATGTTTTTTTTAAGAAAGGGGAATATCAAAAAGCCATTGAAGAATATAAAAGGGCCGTTGCCCTGGCCCCCAATTTTGCCCCGGCCTATAATCAGATGGGCAAGGCCTATGCGATGTTAAATGACCTTTCAAGCAGTAAAAAGAGTTTTCTAAAAGTAATCCAGCTATCACCGGCGGTAGACCAGGGGTATATGAATTTGGGACTGATCCATGCCTTAAAGGGGGAAAAAGAAAAGGCCGCATTTTACCTTGAAAAGGCGGTCGTTTTGAATCCCAAAAATTTTAAAGCCAAAGAACACCTGGAAAAATTGATGTCCCGGTGAACATTTCGGAAACCTATCAATGCTTTCCTTGAAAAATACTGAAAAATTATTTTTGACTTTTTTTATCCTGTCTTTTGTTAGCGTTGTCCTCAGGAATGCCTGGATCTCCGACGATGCTTATATTACATTTAGAACAGTGGATAATTTTGTAAATGGATACGGGATTACCTGGAACATTGGGGAACGGGTCCAGGCCTATACCCACCCCTTATGGATGTTCTCGATGGCTTCTTTGAATCTTTTTACCCGGGAAGTCTATTATACCAGTATCTTTTTTTCTGTTCTGATTTCCCTGGCAACCCTTCTCCTGTTTGTTTTCTGGTTAGCCAAAACCCCTTTTCAGGCTTTCCTGGGCCTGATCGTTTTGATCCTGTCAAAGGCCTATGTCGATTATTCGACCTCGGGGTTAGAGAACCCCTTGAGCCATCTATTATTAGTTCTTTTTTTTCTGATCGGTCTTTCTTCTCCAGCCAAACCTAAAAACCTTTTCTGGGTTACCTTGACGGCATCTTTTGGAATGATAAACCGGCTGGATCTTTTTCTGATTTTCCTGCCGTCCCTTATCCATTTCTTTTTGAAAGTGAAGAAGAGTCTTGCCTGGCCGATGATTTTACTAGGGCTTCTCCCTTTTTTTTTCTGGGAGGTTTTTTCCCTTTTCTATTACGGATTTCCTTTTCCCAACACGGCTTATGCCAAGTTGAATACAGGCCTTCCTCAATATGAACTGGCCAGACAGGGATTGTATTATCTTTTGAATTCATTTTCCCTGGACCCCTTGACCTTAATAACCATATTCGGGGCTATGGTTATTTATATTTTTACGGATGATCGAAGCCATCTTCCCCTTGTTATCGGGATCGCCCTATACCTGGCCTATTTGGTTTCCATCGGAGGGGATTTTATGAGCGGCCGGTTTCTGACCGCTCCCTTATTGTCGGCGGTGATCCTTTTGGGCCGGTTCTCCTTCAGGTCTTTTTCCTGGAAAGAGGCCTCCATGGTGATTCTGGTTGTCTTGATCGGGCTGAGTTCGCCCTATTCCCCGGTCTACAGCGGCACCCATTATGGAATGAAACGGGTGGGGTTGATAGACGAACGTGGCATTGCCGATGAAAGAGCTTTTTATTTTCCCCATACCGGTCTTTTTAATGAAAAGCGGTTTAAGGATAAACCCCATCACTTTATAGCCGACAAGGGAAAGGAAATTCGGGGCAAGGGACATTCAGTGATTTTATGGGGGACCATGGGCGGCGGCTATGCCGGGTTGTTAGGATTTTATGCCGGACCCGGAGTGCATATCATTGATGCCATGGCCCTGTCCGATCCTCTGCTAGCCCATTTGCCCCCTATTGACAATCCCTTCTGGCGTATCGGACATTTTGAAAGGATGATACCCGACGGTTATTTAGAAACCGTTAAAACAGGGAAGAACCAGATTAAAGACCGGAACCTGGCCGATTTTTATGTGAAGCTCTATTGGTTGACTCGCGGGGACCTTTTCAATTGGAGAAGGCTTAAAGAGATCTGGATGTTCAACACCGGGCAATATAATCATCTGGTGGATTTAAACTATTACCGGTTCCCCTTTCGCCTTCAAGTTCCCCTTTCGGAAATCCAGTTGCCCAAAAGAGCGGGGACCCCTTGGAATCAGGCCGGGAATATTATGATTTCCCATAGAGGTCTTCTGGTTGACCTGGAAAGGCCCTATGAAGCCGAAGGTTTGGAAATCAGTTTGGATAATAACGATGATTATCTGCTCATTTTTTTTCAAGAAGGAAAGGAATTAGCCCGCCAAATGGTTCCTGCGCCTCCTGTTCGGAAGGGCGGTTTAGCCATTCATCGGATTTCTGTTCCTCCTGAAGCCTTTATTTCCGGGGGAGTCGATAGAATAAAAATCGTTCCCTTGAAAGGGGACGGGAAATTCAGTATCGGGCACCTGCGTTTTTTGGAGCCTGGATAAGGCTTAACCGTTTTTATTCTTCGTCCTGCCTTGTTAAGGCCACAAAAGCAAAGGGGCGGATCGATAAACTCTTGTCGGTGCTGACTTACGAAGTACCTACAACTTGAGCAGGGCCAAAACCCAAACAAATACCCCCACCACAAATGAGCCCAGGGGGTAAAAGGCATAAGGAATCCGGATTTTTCCTGTCTGGTCAAATCCAATTCTTATTAAGATAAAAATGGATATAATCCAAAATAGAAGGGCCACTCCCAAAATCAAGGACCAAAACCGGGTGGGAAAAATTTCCGGGATCGTCGAACCAGTCCATTTGGGATTGATTTTTTTTATTTTTTCTAAGGCTCTTTGAGCATCTTCCTGAGACAGGTTCCGGTAAACCAGGAGACTTGTCTTGGCAAAAATGACGGACTGATAGGCTTGCAAGGCCAGTGGAACATTTTGCTGCCCCGAAGCCGACCCTCCGATAAGAAATAAAGATTTAACCGCCCGTTCCTGGTAGGAGGACCCCGGATAATAATTTAATAGGGTCTGTTCAAAGGCCAGAACGGCCTTTGCATACTCTTTTTCTTTCAGATAGCGCTCGCCTTCCGAGAAGTTGGTCGAAGCCTGCCAGTAGGTAATTCCGAAGACCATTAAAATCCCGGTCATGATGACTAAAAAGCCATTTGTTAAGAGGTTTTTAATTTTTGTCCCAATAGTGAGAGAGTTTGGGGTTGCTGACAATTTGGGTTTCTCCTATAAGACTGAAAGATTTAGGTATCTTCTCAAAAGGGATTTCATTGAATATTTTTTTATTAAAAAGGGCCAACGAAATAGTATATTCGCCGGGATACAACGTTGGAACGTTTAGATGATAGGTTTCTGCCATAATGCCCTTCGCCTCCCAGCTTTCCGGGGAATCCCATCCGTATCCCAGGGTCAGTTCAACAAAAAAATGATCCAGGGGGGTAAGGACGTTTTCTTTCGTTTTGATTTTGAGTAAGACCAGGGCGGTGACCGGATGAGGCACTTGCCCAATTTTTTGCCAATATAAACTCAGACTAAAGCGTTCACCCTCAACCAGGGGAGCGGGTTCGATGTTAAAGCCTAACAATTTAAGGGAAGAGCCGAAAGACAAATCGGATTTTATCGCCGAATCGGGTAGTTTTCCAATGGGGGACGTAGGCGGTTTCAGTGTGACGGAATAGAAAGATTCAAATATTTTCTTCTGGAAAAATTTGTCTCCGAGAAACCACTCATACCTGCTGAAAAAGACCGGTTTTTTCTTGAGTTCCGAGATCAAGAGTTCTTCCATGAGGGTGGTATCGTTTAGGTGAAGCCTTTGGAAAAAAATCGAATCCTTGTTTTTATGTAAGTCCATCAACCGGGAGCGTTCCTTTAAGAGATTTAATCCATAATCGATGATGGTCACATCCGGCCTGGCGCCGGTCAGGGATTGATACAAACGGAAAATATCTCTTCCGGTATAGGTGGTAAAAAGAGAAAAATTTTCTTGCGGGTAAGAAAGAACCCTTTGGACATACGCCAACGGCCCTTCGTTCAAAGGAACGGGCTTATGAAAATAGAGCAACCCCAAAAGCGGTATGACGATAAGCAGGTAAAGGCTTCGAGAAAAAAAGGGAGATAATCTTTTGTTGACGGAGATGAATTCTTTGAAATACTGGCCGGATTCGTTTAATCCCATAGCGAACCAGGGGGCCCAAAGACCAAAGGACATGATGTAGAATTCATGAATGTCCGGGATCTTATATTGGATGAAAAACAGGGTCTGGGTCAAAAAGAGAATCCCTATAAACAAAGTGGGTCTGGCTTGTTTTTTGACTCCTTTCACCAATCCCAATAGTCCAAAGACCCCGCCCAGCCAATAATAATCCTGAAAAAGTAGATAAAAAAAGAATCCAAAATCTTTTATGAGATGGTCCAGACTGAAAGAAGTCATTTCAACACGAAATATTTTTCCACTGATTAACCAGAACCAGTCTGTCGGCGATGACATGGTGATTCCAAATAGATTGGGATAGGAGAAAGCCGACGGAAGATGGCCGCGGAGAGCAATAAATAAATAAGGCAGGATCCCTATGAAGGCGAACAAGCCGATGCCCATAAAAAGCTTCAAATTCCTGGTTCCCTTAGGAGAAAAAACCAGCAACAAAAGAAATGCCGGAAGATACATGATAGTAGTCAGGTGGTGGCTTATTCCCAAACCCAGGATGAAAGAGATCATCCACAGTTTTCTTATATCCCAATCCCGAATCAGGGATAGCCCGAGCAGGGTCACCAGGAGGCAGATGAAAGCCTGCAAGGTATACACTTCGGCTAATCCCGCCCTGGCTAAAAAATTAGGAGACAGGGCGAAATAAAAGGTGGCGATCCAGGAAGATGCCTGATGACCTGTAATTTGAAGGCAAATCTTGAAAAGGATGGCTATAGCCAGGACCGCCAAAAAGGCTGAAAAAAGGTTATGGAGGAAATACGGTGATCCGACGGGGAGAAAGGAAAAAAGTCTGAGCAGTTGAATATACAAAGGATATCCGGTTGGATGCGGGATGCCCAGGAAGGTGGCCATATAGGAAAATTCGCCGCTGTCTCCCCAGTAAATACTGGGGTATGTCATGAATCCGTAAAATAAAAAAAGGAAAAAAAAGGGTAAATTTTTTAAATAAAATTTAAAAGGGGATAGAATCATCTCATGTTTTCCAAGGACAAGGACCAGGCCATGGCCTTTGCCCCTTGCGGAGACCTTGGGTCCAGGGCAGAAACCCGGTTGAAAAACCGGAGACCCTGCCGGGGGTCTCCATATTTGGTATAGACCATCCCCAGATTCAGCAGGATGTCAAGATCATAGGGTCGGGCCTTGTATGCCCTTTTTAAATTTTGATAGGCCAGATCAAGCCAGGCCTTATCCTTTTGGGGATCCCTGGCGTACCGCATCAGATAGAATATGGCCAGGTTGTTCAGATTGGAAGGATTTGCGGAATGGAGGACGGATTTTTTGAGATAGGGTTCGGCTAAATCCAGACGGCCTCTTCTGGAAAAAATTACCCCCCGGTTTTCAAAATAGGTGGCCTGATGAATGGGATATTGATTGCCCCCGTTCATATAACCCAGGACCAAATGCCTTTCAGCCCGGTCGAGATCCCCTTTTCTTAAATATTCCACTCCTAACTGATGGTCGACCATCCAATAGCCGGTTTGTTTTTTGACCTGATGCCAGAAAACCAGATTGTTTTTCCAGGTGGGAGACCAGACAAAACATACCCAGCCGTTAAAGAAGATCAGGGCGAAAAAGAAGAGATAGATCCAGTTCCGCCGGCGGCCTTTTAAATAGGGATAAACAGAGTGACTAAAAAAGCCGATAAGGAGTCCGATGAAGAGCAAGGAAGGTAGATATAAATATCGTTCGGCTAAAGGGGTGGCTGAAAGGTTGGTAAATACCGGGGGCAGGGCCATGAGGATGGATAAGAAGAAAAGGGTCCCCCCGAACCTGCCCCAGGGGTTGGTTCCCCTAATGAAATAATAAATAATAAAAGAAGAAGAAAAAAATCCTGTTAAAAAAAAGGACCAGGAAACAGGGACTTCCGGAATAACGGGTTGGATTGGAAAAGGATAAACGGTTTTGATGACATAGAATCCCAGGGCGCTGAACAAATGAATGACAAAATCCCAAAGGACTCCTGAAATCTTGGCGCTCAGTGAATAGGAATTCAAGGCCCAGGCCTTTATGATCAGGGGGGGGACCAGGAGGCTAAGGCACAGGAGAAGGCCCTTGCCGATCAGGGGATATTTTTTAAAAAGCCATAAATAAGGTAAAACCAAAAACGGGCAGAGGAGTCCGATTTCTTTGGAAAGGATGGCAAACCAACCGAAAAGGATCATGGGGATGAAAAGGGAATGATCCATCTTTTCCGCCCAAAGATAAAAAGAAAGGAAGAAAAGGAGGATGAAAAAGGTGGCCAGCATATCGGTTCGGCCGGCAATCCAGGCCACATTTTCCAGATGGATGGGATGGGTCAAAAATAAAAGGGCACCGCTCAGGGAGAGCAGGTAAGGTATTCTCAGGATGGATAGAATAATAAAAAAAAGCATCCCTGTGGCGCCATGAATGATCAGATTGGAAAGGTGATACCCTGCCGGATCCTTATACCAGAAGGAATAATCCAAAAGCAGGGACAGGCTGGTGACTGGCCTTGAATAGATCTGGAAAAAAGGATCAAAGAGGTTGGCAAAAGATTGTAAATGGTGAAGATAGTAATTAATGATAAAAGTATCGTCCCAGACCAATCCATTATGAAGGGCAGGATAATAGGCAGTAAAAGAAGTTATGAGTATTAAGAAAAAAGCGGGGAGTATCTTTATCCAATCAAAGATAAACTCATATTCAGGGTACTCCAATTTACTTTGATTGAACAAATGGGAACCCTCTTTCAGAACATCCGTAAAAAATCATCCCTGGACAGAACCCCAGGTCCTGTCCAGGGATGGGTTGGAGGATTTGTAGGGCAGGACTCTGCTACGGTGTTATTGCTCCCTGGTTATCCACGGTATAAGTGGTATCTCCGTTGCTATGGGCAGCGGTCATGGATAAGCCGGCCATGGTTCCGGTGCCGACTGACAGGGTTACGTTGGTTGTGGCTTTGTACCCGTAACCGGTAAGAATTGAAGTATCTACTGTCCCCGCCGGACTGTCCGAGAAATAGGCCTGGGCGGCAGTATAGGCATTTTTAACATCCGACTTGGCGGCTGTATTATAACCCCTTACCCGGTAAGAACTGAACTGAGGAATGGCAATGGCTGCCAGAATACCGATGATGGCGATGACGATCAGGAGTTCTACCAGGGTAAAACCTTTTTGATTTCTCTTTTTATGGAATTTTTTTAACATGATTTTTCTCCTTTAATAATAATTTAATTAAAACAGTTAATGGTTAACGGCTTAATTTCCCCTGTTAAAGTTCTCTCCGATTGTCCCACCTCCTTGTTCATTTAGCTTTGTTAAATTCATTAAATTTTTTTTAATAATTCGTTTGACTTTATATAAATGCAAAAGAGATACCAAAATGAAAGGATGGTCCAAATAAAAAATTAATTAGAAATATTGGATAGTTAAGAATGGTCAAACCAAGAGGGGATCTGGTTGAAGAAATTTTATGACAAAAATTGGTTAAAAAATGACGAAAAATTGTTAACTGTCCTCCTTCCACGTTTTCAAGCATTCGGAACACTTTAGGTTTTTGAAAGGAGAGTTTTTGTTCCCCGCAAAGACGCGAAGAATGCAGAGAGAACCATAGGGAGTCTCTTATTAAGATCGGCAGATCGGCTCCCGGCCGGGAGCCTCTGCAAAAGCTCGACAAAGTCGAGCGGACCGATCGACCATTGCAATCTTTCCGGCTCTGCGGGGAAAGCTGTTTTTCAAAAAGCTAAACTAATACCCTTCTTTTTCATTTTTTAAGGAGCATTTCACCGAGTTCCTTGGATCTCCGGGTGGCGGCCTCTACGGCATCCATCAAAATGCCGTGGAATCCGGCCTTTTCCAGGACATGGAGACCATGTATGGTGGTCCCTCCGGGAGAGGTGACCATTTCCTTCAACTGGCTGAGGGGCCAATCCATCTGACGGGCCATTTGAGTCGAACCCCAGACCGTCTGGACTGCCAATTTTAAGGCGACCGGCCGTGCCAGGCCCATTTTTACCCCGCCCTCAGTCAGCCCCTCCAGGATAGTGAAGACATAGGCCGGTCCGCTGCCGGACAGGCCAGTGACGGCATCCAATTGGGCCTCTTCTACCCGAACGGTTTCTCCTATGGCTTTAAAGATGGATTCTGCCAGGACCAGGTCCTTTTCCACGGCCACTGAATTTTTACATAAGGCACTGATACCCGACAGGACCAGGGCCGGGGTATTGGGCATGACCCGGATGATTTTCGGGGTCTTTGGAAAAAACTGACCCAGAAAGGCGGTAGGCACCCCGGCGCAAATGGAGATAAGGATTTTTTCCGGGGACCAGATAGAGGAAAGGGTGGATAAGGCCTGGGTCACGTTTTGGGGTTTAACCGCCAGGATAATCGCCCGGGATGAGGCAATAACTTTAGGGGACTCTTTGACCGTTTTAACTTTATAGGCTTTTTGTAAATAGGCCAGCCGTTCTTCGATCAGATCGCAGACCGAACAATCGTCCGGCGTTATGGTTTTGCTGCCCAAAAGGCCTTTAATCAAGGCTTCGGCCATATTGCCGCCGCCAATAAAACCCAGAGGAATTTTTTGTTTCATGCGTAGGATCTCCCTTTCAAATTCGGAATTCGGATTTCGGATTTTGGAATTTTAAAAACCCATTTTCATCTTTCGAGGCGTCCGCGCAAACGGGCATAATGGTTTAGTTCGAAAATAGTGTTTCAAGTTGCAAGAGGCAAGTTCCAAGTATATGAAAAATACGGGCAAGAGGCGAACGGCGAGAGGCCAACAAGGAGTGGGAAAAGTGTTAACCTTTTAGCCCTCCGCCGAGCCGGAAGCCTGGCCCATTGCCTATAACCCCCTTCAGTCCGGCGGCTCTATCAAAAATTCTTTTTTATAGATTTCAAACATAGTCATTAAAAAGGAAAGGACGATAGGTCCCAAAATAAAACCCAGAAAGCCGAAATAAATGAGTCCGCCCAGAACGCTCAGAAAGGTGAGCAGGGGATGTAGATTGGCCTCTCCTTTAAGAAGCAGGGGGCGAAGGACATTATCGGCTCCGGAAATAATAAGGGTGCCCCAGAGCGCCAGACCTATGGCCATCCAGAGGGAAGAGGTAAAAGCCAGATAAATGGCTGCCGGAACCCAAAGGATACTGGTCCCCACCAAAGGGATGACGGAACTGAAAACCATACAGACCCCCCAAAAAGCGGATGAGGGGATGCCGAAAATCCAAAACCCGATGCCCCCCAATAACCCCTGGGTCAAGGCGACAATAATAGAGCCCTTTAAGGTCGCCTTTAAGGTTCGTTGTAACTGAAGGACAATCCTTTCATGATGGGTGACCTCCAGGGGACTGAATACCTTTATTTCGCGCAGAAATTTTTCTCCGTCGATCAACAGGAAAAAAGTGATAAACAGCACGATAATCAGATCAAATAATATGCCGACCACGCCTTTGGCCAGGGCGGTCATTTCGGTATAAATAAATTCCGAAAAGGTCTTGAGAAATTTCCCTACATATTCTTCCACACGGAGTGACTGAAAATCTATCTGCCATCGCTCGAAAAGAAGGTTGAAAGAGAGCAACTTTAAATCGATTATTTTTTTCAGGGACCCGTCCTTGAGTCCGTCGGAGATCTTTTGATAAAAGTCTAGGGATTGACTGGTGATCAGCCCGGATAATAAAGAAAAAGGAATAAGAAAGACCAGGATTAACAAAAAGATCGTCAATAAGGCCGATAAGATTTTCTTTCCCCTGAAAACCCTTTGAAGCATCGAATAGAAGGGATATAAAACCATGGCCATGACGATGGCAATAAAGATGTCTGAAAGGAAAGGGCGGATGATCAGATAAAAAAGGTAAAGGACTCCGATCAGGAAGGCGATGAAGACGTAATTCGAAACCGGATTTGCCGTGTCGCCTTTCCTTCTAAAATAGGGTCGGCTCATATTATTATCCTAATCCAATGGATCTGTTTAGCTTTTCGAAATTTTAAATACTTTTTTGAGACAGGATTTACAAGATTAACCTGAACTATAACTTATTTAGCTTCGTTAATGCAACCAAGAAGATAAGCAAAAGGCATCTCTTTTAATCCTTCTCCCCGGCCAAACTCCGTATGGAAAAAAAGGAAGAGATGATTTATAGTTATTTCCATGACCCCCTTATTCCATCCCCATCTGGTGAACGGTCCCCTGGGAGATCCGGCCCTTTACATCGATTTTAAGTTCGACAAAAGAGCCCTCCTGTTTGATCTGGGAGAGATCCGGTCTTTGTCTCCACGTAAGCTTTTAAAAGTATCCCATGTTTTTATTTCCCATACTCACATGGACCATTTTATCGGCTTTGACCACCTCCTGAGGGTTTGTCTGGGACGGGACAAGGTGATCCATTTGTTCGGCCCTCCGAATTTTCTGGATCATTTAAAAAATAAGATCGCCGCCTATACCTGGAATTTAGTGGAAACCTATTCCAGTCCCCTGGAATTGATAGTCGGGGAGGTCCATCCGGATCATATTATTTCGGCGCGGTTGAGCTCTTCCTCGGGGTTTAAAATCGAAACCGACCGGGAGACCAGACCCTTTAACGGTTGTCTTTATGAGGAGATGTCGCTCATGGTCCGGGCCGCTTTTTTGGATCATAAGATCCCTTGCCTGGGGTTCGCCCTTGAGGAAAAATCGCATCTCAATATTATTAAAACGGAGCTTGATAAGATGGGATTGTCGAAAGGTCCCTGGCTCCGGGTCTTAAAAGAGGCCGTCTGGAAAGGGGAAGAGGATGATTTTACGATCCAGGGCTATGAAAAGGGGAGTGGGCAGGCCCATCGATTTCCATTAGGGGTCTTGAGGGAAAGATTGATCAAAATTGCCCCGGGCCAAAAGATCGCTTATATCGTCGATACCGTTTTAAACGACGCAACCCAAAAGGCCATAGAACAGTTGGTAAACGAGGCCGACACTCTTTTTATAGAAACGGCCTTTTTGGAGGAAGACGGGAAAAGGGCTCAGGAAAAATACCATCTTACCGCCAGGCAGGCAGGGACATTGGCCGCAAAGGCCGGAGTGAAGCGTTTAATCCCCTTTCACTTTTCCCCTAAATATAGTACCAATCCGGAACGGGTTGTTGCGGAGGCCCTTGCGGCTTTTCAGGAAAACAGGCGATAGGGATGAGGACGAGGCGCGAGGGAGGGCTTAGTACGAAAATAAGTTCGGAGTTTAGAGTTCGGAGTAAACCATTTCCATGATTCGTCGGTGCCTGCTTCAGGCAGGCATGAGGGTTTAGTTCGAAAATAGGGCTCAGCGCTTACCGAGTTCTATTGTCATACTTCGTGGTGCCATGCCCCAAAAGGCGGGGCATGGCGGTTTAATACGAAAATAAGAAAATACTTTTTCTGGCCCTCTGATTTTGTTATAAAAAAAGAAAAGGAGAAAACTACCATGGAAGAAGATCACCGCCCCTGGGGATTTTATCAAGTCCTGGCCGATGAATCGGACCATAAAGTCAAACGAATTGTTGTTTATCCCGGAAAACGACTGAGTCTTCAAAGACATCAGTATCGAAAAGAACACTGGTATCTGCTCTCCGGTCATGCCCTGGTAACTAAGGGGGAGGAGCAATTCCCTTTAACACAAGGGGATTCCATCGATATTCCCAAAGGGGTCCTGCACCGGATCGAAAATGTCGGGTCAGGGGACGTGACCTTCATCGAGGTCCAGTCCGGGGAGTATTTCGGGGAAGAAGATATCGAGCGTGTCGAAGATGATTTCGGACGGGATTAGATCCATTACTTATTGTAATGTTTAGAATCCAGGAGCCAGAATTCAGAATAAGGATCAATCCTTTAAGGATTGGGGTTTATAGAACCGGATTACCGGAATAAACAAAAACTATCAAAAGGAGGAAAGGGTATGGGAAAGCATTTCGTTTTGATTCACGGCGCATGGCATGGAGGCTGGTGCTGGGACGGCGTTATTCGCTCATTAGAAGCGGCCGGCCATAGGGCAGAAGCACCGACCCTGCCGGGACAAAACCCCGGAGAGGATAAATCCCGGATTACTTTTGAATCCTATGTCCGGGCCGTTCAGGACGTCCTGGAACGCCAATCGGGCCCGGTGGTTCTGGTCGGTCATTCCAGCGCCGGCTTTCTTCTTCAGGCAGCCGCCCCCAAAGTGAAGGAAAAAATTGAACGCCTTATTTTTTTAAATGCCTTTATCCTGCCCGATGGAATGGCCCAGTTCGATCTTGTCCCCCCGGAAGTAGCCCAGGGTATGACGCAAATGGCTGAGGCCTCACCTGACCGGAGTGTCCCGGTGAATGAGGACTTTGTACGACATGTGCTCATGGCCGGTGAACCCGTGGAAGTCCAGGATGGCTTGATTCGAATGCTCTCACCTCAGCCGCTGGCCCTTTTTACCACCAAGGTGGACACTGCCGCATTCAACCAACTCACGATTCCCAAAACCGTCTTGTTTTGCAAAGAGGACGTTTCCCTGCCCCCGGGCGCTTATCTGGGGATGGCTCAAAGTCTGGGCCCATTCAATCTCATTGAGATCGAAGGCGGTCATGAGACCTTGTTTACCAAACCAGAGATTGTTGCCCGGGGTTTGATCCAGTCGATTGGGTCCTGACCAAAGGAATTTTTAAAATCATCACCCTTCCCAAACGCCAACGGGGCGATCTGAAGATGTTCCGGCTCGACTGGCAGTCAGGATATTTCAGCAGCGCCCTTGTTGGCACTGCTTGGATATCGGAGTACTGGCCTTCTCCTGCTCCTGGAGCAACCGCCATTGGACCTTCCCGGACCCGGACTTGGGCAGCGCCTCAGCGAATTCAACAAGGCGTGGATATTTGTAGGCCGCCATCCTTTCTTTACACCAGAGGATGATGTCCTGGGCGGTGGTTTTCCCCTTGGCTGTCTCTTTAAGGACGACGATCGCTTTGACGGTCTCGCCGCGGTGGGCATCCTCGGAACAGATAACGCAAGCCTCCTGGATATCGGGATGAGCGAACATCATGGATTCCACCTCGGCCGGCCAGACCTTGAAACCGGAGGCATTGATCATACGCTTCAACCGGTCGACGATGAAAAAGTATCCCTCGTCGTCATAGTATCCCAGATCACCGGTGAGGAAGAACGTTTTGCCGCCTATCCCGGCAAAACATTCCCGGGTGGCCTGGGGGTTGTTCCAGTAGCCTTTGAACACCTGCGGGCCCCGCGAGACGATTTCGCCGGTCTGGTTGGGACCAAGGGGCTCTAAAGTATCGGGATTGACGATCAGAGATTCGGTGTTGCAGATCGGTATGCCGAGACACTGACGCTTCGGTCTGGAGTCGTGGTTGCTGTGGGTCGGGGCCGCTGTCTCGGTGAGCCCGTACCCCTCGATATAGGAGAGCCCGGTGAGGTCAAAGAGCCTCTTGGCTACCGCCTCGGGCATGGCCGCACCGCCGCCGCCGATGAGTCGCAGGCTTTTCAGGCTATCGCCTTTGAAATTAGGGCTGGCGAAGAGGTCGATGACCATGGTCGGGATATTGATCCAGTTGGTCACCTGGTATCGTTCCATCAAGATCAGCGCCAGTTCGCGATCCCACCTTGTCATGACAACGATCTCGGCGCCGATAGAAATCGGCATGTTCATGAGGACCTGCATACCGGTGACGTGAAAGAAAGGCACCACGCCAAGGAAGACTTCCTCGCACGAGGTGTTATGCCAAATGCCGGTTATTGAGGTTGTGGCCATGAGTGTGTTGTGGGTGTGCATACAGCCCTTTGGTTTTCCGGTCGTGCCGGAGGTATAGCAAATGGCCGCCAGATCATCGGGGCCTGCCAGATGGGGGCCGGGCTTGCAGTCGGCAGCCAACACCTCTTTCCAACTTGTGACCCCCTGAAGGTCCATCTCGGGAACGGCGGAAGGGTGGATAAAATCCGGTATCGGGACATCGGTGGCTTCAGTGACATATTCGCCGTAATCGGCCACGACTACCTGCTCGAGTCTCCCCTGACCCATCAACGGCTCCAGGCGGGGGAAAAGCTCGACCCCGCAGATCGCCACCGAACTCCCGGAATCTTCAATATAGTGCTTCATTTCCTCGGTGAGATTCATGGGATTGGCTGGAACCAGGACGGCGTCGGCACGGAGCACGGCATAGTAGGCTATGATGAACTGGGGGCTGTTCTGCATGTACAATAGGACCCGGTCTCCCTTCTTCACCCCAAACTGCTGCTGCAGATACCCGGCCAGGGCGTCCGCTTCCGATTTGAGTCTGGCGTAGGAAAGGCCTGATCCATAATAGGAGATGGCCGTTTTCTCCGGGTAGCGGGTAGCCGAGACCTCGAGGTTGTAGGTGAGCGTGGTCCTCGGCAAGGTGAAGGACCGGGGGACGCCCTTTGGCCAATGTTTGTAATATAAGGATTCCATGGCTCTCCTCATCAATCGATGAATTATCAACGGGTGAAAAGAATATAAGGAAAGCTGAAAGGTGGGTCAAGGAGAAAAATAGAAAGAGAAAAGGGGAGATAACAGACTGATTGGATAAGAAGTTGCTTTTTGGAGGGGAAAAGGTTAAATAGAACTGACTGAATCAAGAAGAAAAATAGAGCGAAAGGTACTCCCTGAGGGTAAAATGAATCCATGGAATTTGTAGAGCAAGTTTATTTAAAACCGACCTCGATTATCGATAGCGATCACCCTGATATCATAGCTTATGCCCGGGAAGCGTCAGGAGAAAGCCAAAACCTTCTCGAAAAAGCGGTAAGGATCTATTATGCCGTTCGCGATGATATCCGTTATGATCCTTATTGTCCCTTTTATCTCCCCGAACACTACCGGGCCAGCAATGTCCTTAAAAGCGGCCGGGGGTATTGTGTCTGCAAGGCCTCCTTGCTCTGCGCCCTGGGCCGCTCTTTGGGAATTCCCTCCCGGGTCGGTTTTGCCACGGTCCGAAATCACTTGGCCACTAAACAAATGCTGGAGTTTATGGGGTCCGATCTATTCGTTTATCATGGCTATACGGACTTTTTTTTAAATGGAAAATGGGTCAAGGCCACGCCGGCCTTTAATAAGGAATTGTGCGAACGCCATAAGGTGGCCCCTCTGGAATTCAATGGTCTGGAGGATTCGGTCTTTCAGCCCTATAATTCCGAGAACCATCTTTTTATGGAATATACCGAATTTTCTGGAACTTATGCCGATATCCCGGTTGAAGTCATCGTCGCTGCCTGGGAAAAGGCCTATGGCAGGGAACGGGTACAGGGCTGGATCAAAGGCTTGGAAGATGCCCAGGGGATAGTCAGGAATTTTTATCAAGAGGAAGTAGTCTGATGGTTTCATTGATCCCCATATTATTGGGTGGATTTGATTGGAAATATTTCTAATTGACAAGGATAAAGTAAGACAGTAAAATAATTAATCAAACTTATTTTATCGGGTAAGACTATGAAGACTTTGGTAAGTGGAAAAGGACAAATTGTTATTCCCAAGCCGATCCGCCAGGCCATCCATATTCAAAAGGGTGATGAATTCGAGATCGAAGTGAAAGGCAAAGTTATTATCTTAAAACCCATTAAGCGTTTTCAGGCTGAAAAATGGCAGGATTATATCGGGGTAGGGGAGGGGCTGATCGATAACTTTCTCAAAGATAAGAAAAAAGAGAGAAGGAAAGAGGATGTTTGTCCTTGACAGCTATGCCCTGTTATGCCTTTTCGATAAAAAGAGACCCAAGGAGAAAAAGACCATCATTAGCTATCTCGAAAAGGCCGAAAAAGGAGAAATCCGGTTATATCTGAGTAAAATCAATGAAGGAGAAATCTACTATAAGTTAGTTAAATACGTCGGCGAACCCATTGCACGGGGGGTTCGAGAAGATCTAAGAAAAGGGGTCTTTCCCATCAACATAATATCCGTCAATGATAAGAGGGCGGAAAGGGCCTCGGAGATCAAGGCCAATTATCCGGTATCCTATGCCGATGCTTTTTGTATCGGATTGGCCGGAGAGATGAACAGCCCTATCCTTACAGGAGACCCGGAGTTTGAAGGGGTTAAAAATATTGTCGATGTACTGTGGATGTAATTAAGGAAAGCAGGAGGATTCATGGCGAAGAGTGGATTGTTGGAAACCGACTTTGAAGGATTGAAACTGATAAACCGGGGAAAGGTCCGGGATATTTATGACCTGGGAGAGCACCTCCTGATCGTAGCCACGGACCGGATTTCGGCCTTTGACGTCGTTATGCCCAACCCTATACCGGGGAAGGGGGTTATTTTGACTCAGATATCCAAATTCTGGTTCAAGGTCCTGGAATCGATTACCCCCCATCATCTGATTTCTACTGAGGTAAAGGACTTTCCCAAAGAGTGCCGGCCCTATGAAGCCGAATTAAAAGACCGGAGCATGTTAGTCAAAAAAACCAAACCCCTCCCGGTAGAATGCATTGTTCGGGGGTATCTCTCCGGTTCCGGGTGGAAGGACTATCAGACCACTGGAGGGATCTGCGGTATTACCCTCCCCGCAGGGTTAAAGGAATCGGACCGCCTGAATACGCCGATTTTCACCCCATCCACCAAAGCGGAACTCGGTACCCATGACGAAAATGTCCCCATGGAAGAAGTCCGAAAACTTCTGGGGGATGAATTGTCCGATTACCTGGCCCGGACCAGTCTGGCTATTTATGAAAAGGCCAGGCTGTTGGGAGAAAAAAAGGGGATTATCATAGCCGATACCAAATTTGAATTCGGTATGTTGGAAGGGAAATGCATTTTGATCGATGAGGTTTTGACCCCGGACTCTTCGCGGTTTTGGCCCCAGGATCAGTATAAGCCCGGCGGCCCCCAAGCCAGTTTCGATAAACAGTTCTTAAGGGACTATCTCGAATCCCTTCATTGGGACAAAAAACCACCGGCCCCCGAATTGCCGCAGGAGATTATCGAAAAGACCCGGGCCAAGTATGAAGAGGCTTTACGAATATTGACGGGTTGAATAAGGCGTGAGGTTATAGGCAATAGGCTATAGGTGAAGAAAAACAGGAAAATCCTTTAACCTGTTGCCCATTGCCCTTTCGTATTCTCCGGTGATTAAAAGCATGACCGGCGCCCGGTGAGAGAGTCAACGGAAAACGGTCACGGGAAACGGATACCGACCTTTATCCCTTCATTCGATTGATGCCGAGTTTCTTCATGCGGGTGTTGAGGCTGGTTCTCCTCATTCCCAGGATTTTTGCCGCCCCCTGCGGGCCGGCAATCCGGCCGCCGGTCTGATCCAGGACATGGCTGATATAACGACGCTGAAGATCATCGAGGGTCGGTTGGGAACTGAATAAACTTATGGCCGGTGATTTTGAGGAAGTGGGGAGGGTTAATTCCAGATGGTCTCCGTTCGACAGAATAGCCGTCCCCTCGATGATATTCTTCAATTCACGGACATTACCCGGCCAGTTGTAGTGGAGCAGCTTTTCTTCGTCGCCGCGTGAAAGTTTAAGGCTGGATCGATTATATCTTTTGGCGAAACGGGACAGGAAGGCATGGGCTAATAAAATAATGTCTTCCGGACATTCCCGCAAGGATGGCAAACTGATATTGATGGTATTAAGCCGGTAATAAAGGTCTTCCCGAAAACGGCCTGCGGCAACCTCTTCCCTCAGGTTCCGGTTGGTTGCCGCCACCAGCCGAAAATCCGACTCCAGTTGACAAACGCCCCCAATCCGGGTGAAGGTTCTTTCCTGTAAAACCCGGAGCAGTTTAACCTGTAATGATTTCGGCACTTCACCGATTTCGTCGATGAATAACGTCCCTTCATGGGCCTGCTCCACCCGGCCGATTTTCCGGGTATTGGCACCGGTAAAGGCCCCTTTTTCATAACCGAAAAGTTCACTTTCAATGAGATTTTCGGGAATGGTGGTCATGTCCAATATGACGAGAGGTTTAGTGGCGCGGGAACTCCTGTCGTGAATCCGTCTGGCGATCAGCTCTTTCCCGACGCCGGTTTCCCCCTCGACCAATACCGGACTGTCCGTTCGGGCAACCCGGTCGACCTTTTCCATGGTTTTGGCCATCACCTGGCTTTTTCTTATAATAAATTCCGTTCCTCCCGATAATTCCCGCTGAACCGATTCTTCCTTCGTCACCCTGATCTTTTGTTCCATCAGTTTGGAGACGTTCTCTACCTGCTCGACCCAGAGGCTCAATTTATCCGAAAGCAGGGTCAGCAGTTTTTCATTGAGACTGTCGAAACAGTCGACCAGATAAGAATTGTCGAAATAAAGGACCCCTTGCACCTTTGCCTCGATCTTCAACGGCAGGCACAACATATGGCAGGCAATCCGGCTGGTGAGATTGAAATTGGGATATTCGGATTTTTCTTTTTGCGGCTGTCCCGTTCGAAAGGTTTTCATAATCAGCTTCAGGCCGGAATTGAAATTAGGAGAAGTGATCTCATTTTTATGTAAATTCCGGGAGGCCCGCAAATCGGCGTCTTTTGATTTTCCCTTGCTCAACCAAAATAGACCGCACCGTTCCGCCCCGAGAATCCGGGTGAGGTGAGACACCAGGGAATCCAGGGTCTCATCAAACACAGGCGAGATGGGGGACTTGATGATCATGTCGATCTGAGATAACAATGACTCCAGATAGATATCCTGGGTTTTCCTTTGGGAGTTCGTTTCTTCTAAAAGAAACCGCATGCCGCTTGGAAAGAGATCATCGGAAATCCCGGATAGACCCTTACGGGCTTCCTGGGACAATTTTCGGGCTTCCCGCTCATTACCTTCTTTCAGTCTCAATTTGGCCATTTCCGTTTTTGTTTTTGCCAATTGAATGGGGTCACCAGAAAGCTGTAAATAATGTAAACTGTCATTAAGGGTGGATTCGATGATTTCGATATTTTCGCCGTATAAAGAAGCTTCCTGAGCCTTCAGACGCAAGGCCACGCCGCGAAGATGCACACTGGGTTCCCGCATTATTTTTTCGGATTGTTCCCTGAAACTGTACCCCGGAATGGGATCAAACCCCAGGATTCCGAATTCGTATATTAATTCAAGAATATATGGAGACGCAAACTGCTGCCTGATACCGGAACGGGCCCCTTCGCTGAAGGTATGGGCCAGAATTTCCCGGGCTTCTTTATAATCTTTGTTCAGATAATTGTAGTAGGCCAGGGCGCCATAGGTCATATATTGGGCCAAGGCATTTTGACTATTGATGGCATCCCGCAGGGTGCCTTCAAAGTGCCAAAAGGCCTCCTGCTTCTTACCCATCATTAATAACACGGTCCCCAGGACGGCGCGGTATAAACAGGCCGGACCGATGTTCTTCTCGGAAACGGCCCGGCGCCAGAAATAATCCAATATGCCAATGGCCCGGTGAAATTCACCCAGATAGGCCGTAGAGTAGCCGAAAAGAAACAGCGCCACCGGAACGATCAAGCGCACGCCGGCATTATTCTCATAAGTTCGAATGGCTTTGTCCAAGTATTCGACGGCTTCTTTATGCAACCCTCTCATGAAATAATAAAGTCCGATGAACTCATAGGACTGGGTCCAAATATCCTCATCGGCCAGCGATTCAACGATTTCCTGTCCCGAGGCAAAGTGTTCCATGGCTTCAAGCCTGCGGTTGCCGAAGTAAAAGAGTCGACCGATGTGCAGTTCGATCATGGCTTGCGAACGCCGGTCTCCCAAATATTTTGAAACCTCCAGAGCCTTTTCCAGGTACTGGTAGGCCTCATCAAACCCTTTTCCGAGATAGAAACAAAGGTCTGAAAAAAGAAGGACCGAAGGAATGAGGAGACCGTTAACGGCATATCGGTCGTGCTGCAAGCAGGGGGTTAAGAGGGGCAGACCTTCCGCCAATAAATGATATCCGTCGTCTATGAGGCCTTCATCAACGGCCTTGTGGGCTGTTTTGATTTTGAGAAATCCCGCCTGTCTATTACGGCCGGCCCCCATCATTAAATAAGATAAAATGTTCGGGCCAATTTCATTTTTCAGCTTCAATGCATCGATTCGGTCCAGAAGGGCATTGAACTTTTTTTTATTATTGATCAGGCCTAATCTTTTTTGAATGGATTCGGGAATTTTTTTTTGGAGGGTGATCCGGTTGCCTTCCGACTGATCGATCAGATTCAATTTGGCGGTACTTTTCAGGCAATCGCCCAAATGGCTGTCCGAAAGGCCGGCCAGGGACTGGATGATCGGAAGTGGTGTCGGTTCTTTAAAAGCCTGAAGTACGGATAGAAAATTCCATTGGTCGGCAGGGAGATGAATCGGATTTCTTTCCATGACTTTGTCCTCAGTCGAAAAAACGGTTCAAGGTTCAGGGTTCAAGATCCAGGAAAACCCATTTTCATGATTCATGGTGCCCCATAGGGATATGATTCGAAATGGCCTATTTTTAGAGGCTTCCCCGTTTTCGGCTAAAACCAAGCTTCAGAAATTACCGCCATATTTTATTTTACAAAAAAATTGCGAGTTAATCAATGGTCTCGAATACTTCTAATACTACAGCGACACTTTTCCCGTCATTCCCGAATTTCTTTATCGGGAATCCAGGTTTTTCGGAAAAATGGGAAATCAAAATCCCTGGATTCCGGCTTAAAGCATGCCGGAATGACGGTTAAGGGGCGCATTAGCAAAAAAATACGCTGTAGTACTAATTCGTAAGACTGTAAATGTAAAAAAATAACTACGTTAAAATCTCTGCCTGCACGGGAATGACAAGTTTCCATGAATTCAGTAATAATTATTAAACTTAATTTTTTATTCATTGTCAATAGGAAATGACGCAATGAAGTCTAAAAATATCGGTCTTATTTATTTAAAATATACCGGAGAAGAATAAATGACAGGGTTGTTAAAAAAAGAATGGCAGGACTTTTACAATATTAATCGTATTATTTTAATTAGTTACATTTCAAATGGTTTATCGTCGGCGTTCGGCGGGCTTAAGAGGAGAGCGAATCATTTCCTTCCTGATCCAAAACCGATTACCATTTTCTTCTTAAGAAGACCTCGTTTTTCCTTATTTGCATAAAATGACGCAATAAAGGCATTCAGTGTGACCTTATAAAGTCATTTAAATTCAGACCTTGTTTTAATGAAAAATAAAATAACGATTTTAAATGGTTACATGAATGAAGGCTTGGCATATTCCATGCAATCCCAATCATCAACTATTTTACAAAATATTCCGGAGATAAAATGACCATAAATAATGAAAAATTTATCGAAGAACGATGGTTTAAAAAACAAGGTGATGAATGGTCTTTAATGGCCACACGATGTATCGACTGCAATAAGGTTTTTTTTCCGCCCAAAACAGTCTGTCCCCGATGTTTTGATGGGAAACTGGAGGAAGTCCCTTTGAGTAAAAAAGGGATTTTGTATACCTATGCTCTGTCGGTCATGGGGCCCACCGACCTTACGAAGCCCTTCATCATGGGATTTATCGACCTACCCGAACAGATCAAGCTTTATACCTTGATTACCGGTTGTCAATACGAAGACCTGAAAGTGGATATGCCCATGGAGATGGTCATTGAAGAGATCAAAAAGGATTCGGACGGAAACAGCATCGCCGGGTATAAATTCCGGCCCGTAAAAAAAGAGGGAGAACAATCGTGAGAGAGGTAGCCATCATCGGTATCGGGGGAACAAAATTCGGTAAATACCCCCATTTGTCGCTCCGGGAATTGGGAGAGGAGGCCTGTTTAAAGGCCATCAGGGACGCCAATATAAAACCCAAAGACATCCAACTGGCTTATGTCGGAAACGCCATGCAATGGGAGTGGGGACAGGGTTTATTGATAGGCCATGACGTGCTGCGGGAATTAGGCATTACCAGGATACCTATAAGCCGGGTCGAGAATGGCTGTGCTACCGGTACGAATGCCTTCCGGGAGGCCTGGTACAAGGTCGCTACCGGATATTGTGATATCGCCATTGCCTTTGGGGTCGAGCAGATGACCGTGGCCGATTCCAGTATGATGCTCAATATATTTACGGGGAGGCAGCATGCCGAACGGGAAGGGGACATGGGCTATTCCGCTCCGGGACTGTTTGCCATGATTGCCCGAAGACACATGAGTCAGTTCGGCACCACCAGGGAACAGATCGCTCTGGTGGCTGTTAAAAATCGCAAATTCGGGGCCATGAACCCCGAAGCGCAACTCACCAAAGCGGTTACCCTGGAAGAAGTATTAAACGATCGCATCATTTGTGATCCCCTGACCCTTCCCCAATGTTGTCCCCGTGGGGATGGTGCCGCTGCGGTTATTCTGGCCTCCAAAAAAACGGCCAAGAAGTACACCTCAACCCCGATTCTGGTCGCGGCCTCGGTGCAGGTTTCCGGATCGTATCTGGATGAAGGCAGATTGATCTCGGTCTCTTTTGATTCGGATGTCCGGGGGGCCCAGGCGGCCTATGAAACGGCCGGCCTGGGTCCGGAAGATATGGATCTGGCCGAGGTCCATGATTGTTTCAGCTCAGCCGAAATCCTTCATTATGAAGACCTGGGATTTTGTCCCAAAGGGGAAGGGGGGCACTTCATAGAAGAAGGTCATTCGGATCTGGGAGGAAAGATCCCGGTGAATACCAGCGGGGGTCTGCTGTCCAAAGGCCATATCATCGGGGCCACGGGCATATCCCAGATCATCGAATTGGTGAGGCAGCTCAGAGGCCAGGCCGGACCGAGACAGGTCAAGGGGGCCAAAGTGGCCTTGCAGCATAACGGCGGCGGTTTCATCCACACCGATACGGCCAGTTGCTTTATAAATATATTGAAAAAATAGTGACAGCTTTAGCTTTTTGAAATTCAAATACTTTTTTTTGTTGACAGGATTTACAGGATTACCTGGATTTTGAGCAAAGTAATTGTAAATCCTGTTAATCCTGTCAAAGAAAAATTTTTCATGTCTAAAATTATTGAATAAAACCGGGGGCAGGAACAATGACAAAGCAGAAATATCGCGACATGCAGATGGAATCCATACTCAATACGGAGCAGATGAGAGAAATCCAACTGGCCAAGGTCAAGACCCTGGTAAAACGCCTCTATGATCACAAACCATTTTGGCGGGGAAGGATGGTCAAAGCCGGGGTCAAACCGGAAGATATAAAAACCCTGGATGATTTCAGCCGGCGGATTCCGGTTTTTGACAAGGCCCAACGCCGGCAGTTGAGCGAGGCCTGCGAAATGGACATGGTCAAGGTGGTTGATCAGGTTATCGGGGTGCCCATAGAAAATCTGGTCCTCATGGCGGCGACCTCAGGTACCTCCGGGGAGCCTACGCCTTACCCGATGACGGCCAATGACATTGAATGGCTGTCAGAGGCCCTGGCCAGAATGTTGTGGCGCATGGGTGTCGGTCCAGGGGACCGGCTGATCCATGCCTTCGGACTCAGTATGTTTCTGGCCGGTGTGCCTTATCTCCAGTTTTTTGAGAAAAGCGGGGCCTGCATTTTTCCGGTCGGGGCCGAAGGGGGAACGGAGAGAACGCTCCGATACGCCAAGCTCTTTAAGGCCAATGTCCTGGCCTGTACCCCTTCATTGGCCGAGCATTTAATTGAAAAGGCCCCGGATATTCTGGGCTATGGGGTGGAAAAGTTGGGATTCAAGAGCCTTTTTTGCGGTGGGGAGCCCGGTGCCGGTATTCCGGAGATTCGAAAAAAATTGGAGACCGCCTACGGCGCCAAATTGTATGACTCCGGCGGAGGCCTGGGCCTTTCCTGTGATTGCCCGGAGTATCAGGGGATGCACCATGTGGCGGATGACAAGATCCTGTTTGAATTAACCGATCCGGATACCTATGAACCGATCCCTTTTGAAAACGGCGCCAAAGGCATGCCGACCCAGACGACTTTGGAGGGAGAGGGCTTCCTGTGGTTCCGGGAAGTCATGGGAGATATCTGCCAGGTATTCACCGATCCCTGTCCCTGCGGGGCCACCGGCTTCCGATACCGGATCGTTGGCCGGGCCGATGATATGTTGAAAATAAAAGGCGTCATTGTCTATCCGGCGGCCATCGATGGGGTCATTGCCGGTTTTATCCCCAAAGTAACGGGTGAGTTCAGGATTGTTTTGGATGAGCCTCCCCCCCGTGTCGTCCCCCCCCTGAAACTTAAGATCGAATATGGCGAAAATTTGAATAAAGAAGCGCTTTTGGGCCTGGAGGAAGCAATAAAAGGAAAGATGCAGGGCAAATTACGATTCACCCCGCAGATTGAGTGGCTGCAGCCCATGAGCCTGGAGAGGTCCACCCACAAGACCAAGTTCTTCGAAAAAACTTACAAAGGTAAATAAGGATCATCTGATTTCTGATTTCGGAGAAAACCATTTTCATGCTGACCTCTATGTATACTGAAACAATTGGATTCTGTCGAAAGGAGGGTGTAAATTAAGAAGGGACTTGCGCCGAACGCGTTTGGGATGGAAGGAGATGGATGGCAGGATCTTAAGTGAATCAGGCGGGAGTAACGGTTTTGATGCTTTTTAAAAATAAAGGAGGGGGTTATGGCAAATATTTATGATCCGATTATGATTGGGAAGGTTGAAGTCAAGAACAGATTGTATGCAACACCGATGATTTCCAATATTGCCCGGGAGGACTGTGTCGCCTCGGAAAGCCTCATCCAGGTCGCCTACCAGAGATCGAAAGGCGGCTGGGGGATATACTGTACAGAAGGGGCTATCCCGAATTGGAACAGTAAACTCTTTCCCCGCATGCTGGGCTTGTTTGATATCAACCAGATTGTCGCACTTTACGAACTGGTTGAGGCCATTCATGGCGGGGGGGCCAAGGCTATGGTCCAGGTGACCCATATCGGGCGAATGGCCGACCCCAATCAGATGCCCAAGGATACACCGCCTGAAAAAAGGGTCTGCCTGGCCCCATCGGACACCACGCCGCCTTCTCCCTTTCAGCCGACCATGAAGCCCAGAGGCATGTCCGAAGAAGAGATCCAGGAGGTCATGGGGGAACTGGTCAACACCATGACCATGGCCAAGGCCTCCGGGTGGGACCTTTTCAATTTCCATTGTTCCCATGGAACATTGGTTCAACAATTCCTTTCCCCCTACACCAACCACCGAACGGATAAGTGGGGGGGCAGTTGGGACCGCCGCCTTGAATTCATGCGCCAGACCCTGACCAGGATGAAAGAGGCCACCGGCGGTACTATTCCGATCATTTGTCGGGTAGCGGCGGATGAATTTATGGAAGGGGGCTACACGGTCGATGACTTTTGTAAATACATCGCCCCGGCCATGGAAGAGGCCGGTTGTGATGCTTTTGATGTGACCTGTGGGATTTTTGAGCATTTTACCTGTATTATTCCGGAAATGTACGAACCCCGGGGGACCTGGGTCCATCTGGCGGCGGCAGTCAAAAAAGTCGTTAAGGTGCCGGTGATCGGTGTCAGCCGGATCAATGACGGCCGCCTGGCTGCCAAATTGATTGAAGACGGGGTCTGCGATATCGTCGGCATAGGGCGTGGATCTTTAAGCGATGCCTATTTTGCCAAGAAGACGATAGCCGGGAAATATGATGATATCCGGCAGTGCATCGCCTGCAATACTTGCCTGGAGGATGATTTTACCAACAGACCGAGTCGCTGTGCGGTCAACTTCGGGTACAACCGGTCGGCGGTTTGGCAGGAAGATTATATGCTGCCCACCAGAGAACCCAAAAATATTTTGGTCGTAGGCGGCGGACCGGCCGGAATGGAGTTCGCCAGGGTGGCCACCCTTCGGGGGAACAAGGTCACTATCTATGAAAAAGGGAGTAAACTCGGTGGTTATGTCCCCCTGGCTTCCAGCTACCCCAGACTTTATACGAGGGAACTGATGAATATCGTTCGCTGGCTGACCAGAGAGATTAAACGACTCAATATTCAGATCGAATTGAACACGGAAGTTACGGAGGATCTCATTAAAGCCCAAAAGCCGGATATCGTTGTCCTGGCCACCGGTTCAAAGGAGATTATTCCTGAAATTCCCGGCGTAAAAGAAGACAGGGTCATTACATTGGACCAATTTTTATCCGGAAAAAGGGCGGTCGGGAAAAAGGTGGCCGTTATTGGAGGACAATACGGGGCCGAGGTGGCTGTATCCTTGAGCCGGGAAGGAAAGGCCAAACCGGAAGGGTATACCAAATATCATAAAGCCCCTGCCGAAAGGGCCCTGGCCGTGACGGACCCGGAAAAAGTGAAAGAGGTCTATTTGCTGGAAGAAGGGCCCATGGTCGGGTGGCCGCCGTACTCGCAGATATTCCGTTATATGGTGTTGAACGAGTTTTTGGCCGAGGGCGGGGTTAAATGCCTGACCGGTGTGAAAGTGTCGGATCTGACCAATGGCCTGGTTAAGTATACCGATCCGGAAGGAAAGGAAGAAAGCTTCCCGGTGGATACGGTGATCCTGGCTCTGTCGAGAAATCCGAACAAGGATCTTTATCAAAAGCTCCTGAGAACAGGGGTCGATCTCTATGAAATCGGGGATTGTACCGGCCCGGAAAAGATCGAACGGGCCATACACACGGCAAACTATGCGGCCCGGCAGGTTTAGTGCGAAAATACGGTTCAAGGTTCAGGGTTCAAGGTTCGGAAAAACCCATTTTTATTGTTCATGGTGCCCGCTTCAGACGGGCATGAGGGTTTAATTCCGAAATCCGAAATCCAAAATCCAAAATTGATAAGGGGTTTAAATGGTTCAGATCGAAGTCGATGAAATCTTATGCACCGGGTGCGGAACCTGTGCCGAGGCCTGTCCTATGGAGGTCCTGGTCATAGAAAATGAGAAGGCCAAACCCAAAAATCCGGATGATTGCATGATCTGCCAGCTTTGTGAGACCGAATGTCCAAGCCAGGCCATTAAGGTTTGCGAATTTATTTAGAAATTTAAAACAAGGAACGAAGAGGTCCCAATAGATCCTGACATATTGCCCAGTGCCAGATTTTTGGTCTAACTTATCCGGTGGAAAGAGAAAAAGGCATGATCAGGCAATTTCTTTAAAAGAAGGAATTACCACCACTCGAAGGGGATCGCTAATTTTTTTATGTAAAATCTCCAACCCTCGATTGACATCGTCTAAGTCGATTCTAAGAGAAATGGACCGGGAAAGATCAAGGAGGCCTTCATCTGCCATTTGAACCAGATCTTGGATTTCGGCCACAGAAAAGGCATAAGAGCCGATGAGTTCGATTTCTCCTCGAACGAATTCCGATAGGGACAGGGAGGAAATTTCTTCCCGGCCTAATCCGGCTACCACGGCCCGGCCACCCACCCGTAAGGAAGCAACCGCCTGGGCAATGGTTTGCTTAAGTCCGACAAGTTCCAGGGAAAGATCCACTCCGAGTCCGTGAGTGACTTCTTTTATGGCTTTCACCGGGTCTTCCTGATCGGAGCGGCAGGTCCAATCCGCTCCCTGGGCAATGGCCCGCTTCAGGGCAACATCGGAAACATCCACGGCAATAATCAGGCCCGCTCCCGAAATTTTGGCCAATTGCACTGCATGAATACCGAGACCCCCGCAGCCGAATATGGCTACTGTTTCCCCGGGAGTCAACCTCCCCCTTCGAATCAGAGCATGATAGGGGGTTGCTACGGCATCGGTCAATAGGGCACCCTGATCGAAGGGGATCCCTCCCGGCAATCTGATTAGATTAGTAAAGGGACTTTTTACATATTCCGCCAGCCCGCCGTCCAGATGGATTCCAAGGAGTTTCCTTTCCAGACAAATCTGCTCCCTGCCGGACAGACAGTTCAGACAATGGCCACAGGAAACAATGCAGGATACCGCCACGCGATCCCCGACCTTCCAGCCTTCCACCCCAACCCCGATCTCGACGATTTCTCCGCTGAACTCATGGCCAAGGGTGGTCGGTGGAAAGGGGATTCGCGTGCTTCCTTCATAAACGACATGAATATCGGAACCGCAGATACCGCAGGCGCAGACCCTGATTAAAACCTCCCGGGGTTCGGGATGGAGCATGGGAACCTCTTCCAGCACCAAGGGCTGTCCAACCTGGTAAAAACGAGCGGCTTTCATGAGTATTTCTTTCTGGAATTTATTTTTTTTCCCGCAGGGCCCGGCGCAATATTTTTCCAGTAGGTCCCTTGGGCAAGGCACTCAAAAACTCCACTGCCCTCAACTTTTTATAGGCAGCCAACCTTTCCTTTACAAAATCCATAATCTCTTGTTCCGTAGCCGTTTGGTCCGGTTTAAGCGCTACATAGGCCTTGGGAATCTCACCCATTCTTTCATCGGGAATGCCTACTACCGAGGCTTCCAGAATTTTGGGATGTTCATAGAGCAAATTTTCGATTTCTATGGGATAAATATTATAACCGCCGCAGATGATCATGTCCTTTTTACGGTCAAAAATATAAAGGTAACCTTCTTCATCCACCATCCCGATATCTCCGGTATGCAGCCAACCGTCTTTTAAAGCGGCTTTCGTGCCCGCCGGATTCCTCCAGTATCCCTTCATGACACAATGCCCCCGGGCGCAAATCTCGCCATGGGAATTGGGGGGAAGAGGGCGATCCTCTTCATCGACGGTCTTCACCTCAACATAAGGCAACGGAAATCCAACACTTTTAAATTTCCTGGGCCGGTCTATCCGATCCATGGTGATGACCGGGGAACTTTCCACCTGTCCGTAGGCCTGGATGGTTTTGCAATCAAACTTTTCCTCAAATTTTTTTCTAAGATCAAGAGGAGTCAGCATCCCTGTGGTGATACAAATTTCCAAGGAATGTAAATCATATTGCGGCTCATCGGGAAGGGCCAGGAGCATGGCGTAAACCGTCGGCACGGCAAAGGTATAGGTTATTTTATTTTTGGCGATAAGCTTGGCGGCTTCTTCGGCTATGAATCGTTCCATGATATGCAGAGTTCCTCCTCGCCCCAGAAGAACGAACTGGCCGGCCGCCAGGGATAGTAGATGTGACAGAGGAAGGACACATAAGCCTACCCAATTTTCATTGGCCCCCAGCCCTTCGGCATAAAACTCGGAATTCATAAAGAGGTTACGATGGGTAAGCATGGCCCCCTTAGGGAAACCGGTGGTGCCGGAGGTGTACAAAATGGTGGCCGTATGGTCCGGACCGACATCGACGCTGAAGAATTCTGGAGAAGCCTTCAGAATAATATTTTGAAAAGAGAGAATGTGATCCTCGTCCTTGTCCATCCCTAAAGCAACCACGGTTTCCAGATCCGGAAGATGGTCTTTAATCTCTTGGAGAATATCCAAGCACGAGGTCGTGGTTACCAAAACTTTGCTTCCAGAATTGGAGAGGAGATATTCAATCTCCCTGGCCTTGAAAAGGATGTTTAAGGGGACAACGACCGCCCCGGTCTTAATAATGCCGAAAAAGGTGGTGATAAATTCCGGGCAGTTGGGCAGCCACATGGCCACCCGATCCCCTTTTTGAACGCCCAACGATATCAAGGCGTTTGCCATCCGATTCGCTTCTTCATTCAAATGGGCATAGGTGTATCCTTTCACACCGAACAGGACGGCGGTTTTTTCAGGTCTTTTGACGGCTTGAAGTTCCAGGATATTGGCCAGGTTCATAGGGGTCCCTCCATTTAGAAAAATTTTTTATATACTATAATTTTTTTCTTGACATTAATTTTTTTTTCTTTTATTAGACTATCGAACACTCGTTAGGTCGTTAAGTAACATGATGAGAAAACCAAGTCAAGAAAAAATATTATTAGGTGCCAAAATATTTTGGGGAGATTCACATGCGAAATAAATCGATTATCCAATCCCTGACCCGGGAAAAAGAGAGGGAAGTTTATCGGATTGCAGCCACCCTTTTTAATAAGCATGGCTATGCGGCTACTTCGATCAGGCAGATCTGCAAAACCATAGGGATCAGGGAGAGTAGTCTTTATCATTACATCCAAAGCAAAGAAGATCTTTTGTATCTTATTTGTAAAAGCGCCATGACTCAAAGTTTGGAGGTGGTTGAACCTATTTCAAAATCTGCCAATCTCCCGGAGAGCAAGTTAATGAAGATGATCGAGGCCCACATCATCACCATTGCCGATAATGTTCATGAACACTCCACCCTGCTGAAGGAACTTAGATCGTTGGGCGATGAAAAACAAAAAGACATCATCAAACTCAGAGATCGGTATGAAATGATTTTCCGCAAGGCAGTTGAGGAGTATATGAAGGAAAGCCCCGCCTGCAAAAAAAATATTAAGATAGTAACGTTGGGTCTCTTGGGAATGATGAACTGGCTCATTTATTGGTATTCTGAAGGGGGAGAGATGAAAAGCGATAAAATTTCCAAGGTATTCTGGAATCTATTTGCCCATGGAGTCTGTCAATAGTTTAGTACGAAAATACGGTTCAAGGTTCAGGGTTCAGGGTTCAAGGTTCGAAAAAATTCTTTAAATCTTTTTTATCCGAGTGGCTTCCCAAGGGGAATGAGGGCTTGATATGGACAAAAAAATGAGGACCGCCAAATGAATTTATTGAAGACTGCCGGGGTAACTAAAACGTTTGGGGCATTGCTGGTCTTGAATAAGATCGATATCGAGGTGCGGGAGGGCAGTTTGCATTCCGTGGTAGGCCCGAACGGTGCTGGGAAAACGACTTTATTTAATGTCATCTCCGGTTTTTTGAAGCCTTCAGAAGGTCGGGTGGAGTTTAAAGGAATGGACATCACCAACCTCCCACCCCATAAAATGGCCCACTTGGGATTACGACGGTCCTTTCAGGTTATCAACCTTTTCCCGGAACTCACGGCCCTGGAAAATGTTCGACTGGCAATCCAGGGTACGATGAAAGAACGATTCAGTTTATTTAAAAAATCTTCTGATTTAAGAGAGTCCATTGAAAAGTCTCATGAAATTTTATCGACCATCGGATTATCCGGAAAGGCAGAATATAAGGCCTTTGAACTGTCACACGGAGAGCAACGGCTATTGGATATCGGGATGGCCATAGCCGGAGACAGTGTTTTATTGCTCCTGGATGAACCGACCAGCGGGTTGGTCTATGACGAAATTCCTTCCATGGGGGAGACGATTAAGAAATTAATTCCAGCCCATACGGTTATGTTGATTGAGCATCGGATGGAAATGGTTTTATCCATCTCGGATACTATAACGGTATTGGATTACGGTCAGGTCATTGCTCAGGGTCCGCCAGGGGTCATCAAAAATGACCCCAAGGTTGCCAAGGCCTATTTGGGGGTGATGTGATGTTGAAATTGAATCAGATACACGCCTATTACGGGAAGAGCCATATTCTCAACGGGGTGAATCTTGAAGTCAAAAAGGGTGAATTGGTCACCCTATTAGGCCGAAACGGAATGGGTAAGACGACTACTCTGAAGAGTATAATGGGGATGGTTTCGATTCGATCCGGTTCCGTTTTATTTAATGAGAAAAGGATAGCCAACCTTCCATCATACCAGATCTATCGACAAGGTATTGGATATGTTCCCCAAGGTCGTCATATTTTTAGTACCCTCACCGTCGAAGAAAATCTTCGATTGCCTTCGTCCAACAGAAACGAAAAAAATCTGGATTGGGTTTTTGAATATTTCCCCTCTCTCAAAAGGAGAATGGATCACATGGGTAATGAGTTGAGCGGCGGGGAACAACAAATGCTGGCTATCGCCCGGGTGCTGATCAGCAGGCCGGAAATGCTCCTCTTAGATGAGCCATCCGAGGGGATTGCCCCGCTAATGGTCCAGGCGATTATGGAAACATTACAAGAATTGAACAGAACCGGACTGACCATATTATTGGTGGATGCTAACTTGAAAATGGCCTCCCAGGTAGGAACCCGTCATTATATTATGGCCAGCGGCCTGGTTACCCGTGAAGCCACTTCACAGGAGATCATGGAAGATGAAGAACTGCAGAATAAATATTTTAAAATTTAGAAAGGAGAAAGACGATGAAAGGGTATCACGGTAAATGGGTTGTTTTATCTGCGTTCCTGATTTTAATGGTTTTAGGTCTTCCGGGAGGAGCATCTCAAGCAGCAGAAACCGAAATCGTTTGGGCCTCTGTGGATGATTTCAGTGGTCCTTATGCTGCCACGGCCGAAGAGGCCAATCGAGCCATCAGGCTGTTTCTTGAAGAACGGGGGTATAAAGTCGGACCCTACAAGGTCAAGTATATCACCCGGGATACCGAACTCAAACCCGCGGTTGGAGTCCGGAGACTCCAGGAGGTTATCGCCGAGGCAAAACCCATGGTCATTTTTTCCGCCTGCAGTAGTGCCGTCCAGTTAGCCATGTGCGATATTGTGGGCAAGAATCGGAAGGTGATCTTCTGGACCGATGGCTGGGATACCCGGCTTACCGGTGAAAACGGCAACCGAAATACCTTCAGATGGGCCAGTCCCAATTATACGATCGCCAGGGCCTCCCTGAGTGCTTTTTTGGACAAATACCCCAGTGTCAA
The DNA here is from genome assembly GCA_016219225.1 of Deltaproteobacteria bacterium. NCBI lineage: Bacteria > Pseudomonadati > Myxococcota > Myxococcia > Deltaproteobacteria bacterium. The sequence continues at coordinate 5,820 of JACRBX010000152.1, read as the reverse complement.
AAAGGTCATTATTATTTCCCTGGATTATGCCTGGGGGTATGACATCGTAGATAATATGAAACCCATTTTAGAAAAAAGAGGCGTAAAAATTCTCAAAACCCAATTCATCCCCGTGAATGCCACCGATGCCAGCGTGTATATGACCGAGGCCAAAGGGTCGGGGGCGGATGCCTACTTGATTTGTCTCTACGGCAAACTTTTTGGAATCGGTTTGAGGCAGGCCCATGAATTCGGATTAAAAAAAACCATGAAAATATTTTCTACCACCGGAACTTTCAATATGCTTCGCGGCGTGGGCTCGGAGGCGCTGGAAAGTATGTATCTGGGCGATCACTGGAATCATGCCATGAATAATGAATGGTCCAGGAAATTTTCAGAAGGTTTTAAAAAGAAGTGGGGCGTTTTCCCCGGGGACTATGCGGCTGCCGTCTATCTGGAATGCCAACTCATGGAAAGGGTCATTAAGCAAACCGGGAGTGCCGATATCAAGGTCCTTATCCCGGCCCTGGAAAAAATAGGGGAGTTCGCCGGTCCCACCGGTAAAGAAACAATGGTCGGCTGGCAGCATCAAATCGCCCATGATTTTTTGTTACTCCGAGGGAAAGCGACTAAGGAAAAGAAGTATGAGGATGATTTCGTTGAGGTGATAGGGGGGAGCAAGGTTTACCCTAAACAGGGGGAAACCGGATTTAGCTTTGATCGAACCAAAGAGGACATCTACTGATTGTTAAAATATCTGTGCGGTGAATCGGGAGGGGGAGCCCTTAACGGGATACCTGCTTAATAAACATCACGGAGACGGTATCGTTCCGGATCGTCCTGGGTCGGGAAGGGGCTCCCTCACCAAAAAAAGGTGGAAATTCCATGATAACTATGAACGCACTATTATCTCAGATATTTAACGGGCTGCAATTCGGGGTCTTGATCGCCCTTTTGTCCACCGGTCTTTCCCTTATTTTCGGAATGTTGGGGATTATCAATTTTGCCCATGGCTCGTTGTACATGTTGGGGTCTTATCTGCTGTGGGTTTTCATTCAATGGTTGGACATTCCGGGAAAATTTTGGATAGGGCTTTCCTTGACCTTCCCGGTGATGGGACTCATCGGATTGGTGGTAGAGAAATTTCTGTTGCACCGGATGTATGGACAGCAGGTAGTTTATCAAATTTTGATTACCTTTGGGCTCCTTTTGGTCATTCAGCAGGGGGTGGGGTTGGTTTTCGGGACAACCCCGCTTCCGCTGGCCGTCCCTCCTTATTTTTCGGGAGAAATCAATCTGGGTTTTTTTCAGTACCCGGTGTATCGCTTGTTTACCATGATTTTAGGTTTGATCATCATTTTCGGATTATGGTTCTTCATAGAACGCAGTTCTTTGGGTGCCATCATCCGGGCCAGCGCGGAAGATCCGGAAACGGCCAATGCCCTTGGCATCAACACCCGTACAGTCTACACCTGGACCTTTGCTTTGGGCGCCGCCTTGGCCGGTTTGGGCGGCGGTCTCCACGCCCCACTCATAGGGGGGTTGCAACACACCTCCGGCGCGGAAATCCTTCTGATCTGTTTTATTGTCGTGGTGATTGGAGGCATGGGCAGTATTCGAGGAGCCCTCTTGGGGGGAATAATTCTGGGTTGCATACGAGGTCTGGCCGGGATTTTTTGGGCCCCCGCCTCAGACTTCGTTATGTTTGCCACCATGGGCCTTATTCTATTGGTTCGGCCTGAGGGGTTGCTGAAAAAAAGGGGGACCCGATGAAAAAGAATTCCGGCCTTTCCCGGTCTATTATTGCAAGTAAAGATCATCCTATCCTCATTATTGCAGTGGCCATGATTTTTCTTTACTTTATACTTCCATCCAAGATGATGGCCTCGGAAATTCTGATTATGGCCATCCCTACGGTGACTTTTATCCTGTTGCTGGGTTACACCGGTCTTTTAAATTTCGCTACGGGAAGTCTCTTTGCCGCCGGGGCCTACACCACAGGAATTCTTTTGGCCCGCTTTCATGCCCCCATTATATTGGCCCTGTTTTCCAGTTTAATCGTCAGCGGCCTTTTGGCCCTGATCATGGGCTATTTATGCATTAAAAGAGGGGGCCTGATTTTTGCCTTACTCACCTTGGCCTTTAATCAACTGGTCTGGTTTACCATCTGGCATTGGAGGAGTGTTACCGGCGGATCGGATGGAATATGGGGTATCCAACGCGCGTCCTTACATTTAGGCCTTTTTGCCGTTAATTTAAAGCCGACCTTTAATTTCTTTATCTTTGTCCTCATTATATTTTTAATCATTTATATTTTTGTGCAGCGTTTGACCGAGGCCCCTTTCGGGAAGACCCTCCTGAGTATGCGGGAAAATGAATTAAGGGCTACGGCCCTTGGCTATAATCCGGAAGTCTATAAATGGATAGCCTTTATCCTGGGGGGAATGATCTGTGGATTGGGCGGAGCCCTTTTTTCTCTCCATCAGGAATATGTGGGGGAACACCTGGCCTATTGGTCCACATCCGGAGAAATCGTTATCATGGCCCTTCTGGGCGGGGCCTTTACCCTTTCCGGGGCATTAGTCGGCGCAGGGGTTTTTATTTTTATTGCCGATGCTTTGAATAAATTTAATTTTCTTTCCAAATCCGGCGCCTGGTTGCTGGTATTGGGAATAGTTTTTATCGTCGTGGTCATGTTTTTTAAAGAAGGAATTGCCGGGGGAACGGGAAAACTTTACGAGACTCTCAGAAAAAGAAATTAACGAATCGATGATCCGGTTAACCCGTAAGATATGATGGAAGACAAGTTGTCCGGGAGGAATTTTTTAAATGGAATATAAATATCTGCTCACCTGCACCGAGGATCGGATCGCCTGGATTACCCTCAATCGTCCTGAAAAACTCAATGCCTTGAATATTCCACTTTGGAAGGAACTACAAAGGGCCTTGCAAGAGGCCGACGGAATGGAAGATGTTTCGGTCATCGTCTTAACCGGAAAGGGAAAGGCCTTTTGTGCCGGGGATGATATCGCCGAGCTTACCCGGGTACAAGATCCCAAAATGGCCGAAGATCTTTTTCTTAATTGTATCTACGGGCTGGTGCATCGAATTTGGTTGCTTCAAAAACCCATTATTGCCGCGGTGAACGGCCTGGCCTATGGAGGCGGTTGTGAGCTGGTCCTGTTGACGGATATGGCTGTAGCTTCGGAAAAGGCGCGGTTTGCCCAGCCCGAGGCCCGCATCGGGGCCTGGCCTCCCATATTTGCTGTATTCGGTCCGGTGATGGTGGGATTCAAGGCCACACAGGAGATGCTTTTGACCACTGAGCCTATCAGCGCACAGCGGGCCTTGGAGATCGGGCTTATTAATAAGGTTGTCCATCCAGAGAAGGTCCAGGAAGCGGCCCGGGAGATGGCCCTTCATATCATAAAATCCGCTCCGGCCTCTTTGCGAATCACCAAAGAGACGGTCAACCGCACTCTGGGGCGGTATATGCATGAATTCTGGATCGCCTGCCAGAGATTTAATCATGAAGTGGCTAAAACCGAGGATTTTGTGGAAGGGGCCTCGGCCTTTATGGAGAAAAGGTCTCCGGTCTATTGCGGACGTTGAACCATGAGAGCACATAAGCCAAACAGGCAAAAGGAATGAGCGTTCAAATGGATTTATTTTCGCTTCAAGGTAAAAAGGCCTTTATTTCAGGGGCCGGTCAGGGATTGGGAAGGGAGATGGCCTTGACCCTGGCCGAGGCCGGTGCTGATGTCGCCCTGGCCTCCCGGAACAGGGAAACCCTCAGTCATACGGCCGACCTGATTAGAAAGATGGGACGGGAAGTTCTGGTTTGTCCTATGGATCTGACCCGGATAGAAGACATTGACCAGGCCGTTAACGATACAATCGCTACCTTCGGACGCATTGACATATTGATTAATAACTCCGGTATTTCGAAAGAGTCTCCGGTGATCGACATGACCCCGGAGAAGTGGGATCCGGTGATGGATGTGAACCTGAGGGGCCATGTTTTTTGCTCCAAAGCCGTTGGGCGCCATATGATGAAAAATAATTGCGGGAAGATCATCAATATCGCCTCAATTATGGGGCTGATCCCGCTTACCCATAACAGTTCCTATGGGGCCGCTAAGGCCGGGCTGATTTTGTTTACCAAGACCCTGGCCCTGGAGTGGGCCCGTTATAATATCCAGGTCAACGCTATTTGTCCCGGGTACTTCCTGACCGACCTGAACCGCGAATTTTTTGAGTCTCCCATGGGGCAAAAAGTTATCAAAAAAATTCCCATGAGACGCATCGCCGATGCGAAAGAACTCCGGGGGGTGACCCTTCTGTTGGCCTCCGAGGCCTCCAGTTTTATGACCGGAACCGTAATCGTGGTGGATGGAGGGCATATCCTTGGATGATAAGGGGCGGTGTAAATCTTAAAATAGCCGAACAAATTAATAATGTGCTGATTGAAAGATATAATCATAACGCAGGAGAAAAAAATGGCCTTAAAAACATCTGGTGAATATGTAGAACGACTGAAAAAAATGAAGCCAAACATTTATGCTCACGGGAAACAGATGATGAGGGACGATCCCCTTTTAGAGAAACCCATCAATGTGCTCAGATTGACCTTTGATTTGGCCCAGGATCCGGAATACAAGGATCTTATGGTGACCCATTCCCATCTTATCGGTGAACCCATCAGCCGATTTACCTCTTTGAATTTGAGCATCGAAGATCTCTATAAACAACAGGAGATGAAGCGCAAACTCTGTCACAAGGTGGGGGGGTGTATCCAGAGATGTATGGCTACCGACACCTTAAATGCCATCGGAGTTGTTACAAAAGAGATCGATGATGCCAAAGGGACGGACTATCATGCTCATTTTCTGGAGTTTCTAAAATATTACCAGGCCAATGATTTGGTCGGGAGCACCTCGCAAACGGATTCCAAAGGCGATCGTAAAGCCAGACCCCATCAACAAAAGGACCCCGATCAATATTTACGCATCATCAAGAAGGACAAGAAAGGGATCGTGGTCCGGGGCGCAAAAAATCATATCACCATGGGACCTTATGTGGATGAGCATTTGGTCATCCCCACCCGGGCCCTGACGGAAGTGGAAGGGGAGTGGGCCGTATCTTTTGCCATCCCGGCCGATACCGATGGGGTGAAGTTGATCTCCCGCATTACCAGTTCACGACCCCGGATAAACCTTCAAGCTCCCTATAACGATTATGGGGTAGCCGAATCCTTTCTGGTTTTTGACGATGTTTTTGTTCCCTGGGAGAGGGTTTTCCTGTGCGGCGAGACGGAATTTGCCGGATTGATGGCCCTGACCTTTGCCGGTTTTCATCGACATTCCTATTGCGGCTGCAAACCGGCCCTGACCGATATCATCATGGGGGCCACGGCCCTGGTGGCAGAATATAACGGGGTCGGGAAGGCCCCTCACATCCAGGATGAGTTGACCGAATTGATGATTATTGCCGAACTTGTCTACGCTTCCGGAATAGCAGCAGCGGCCAGGGCCGATCGAACGGCATCGGGAATCTTTCGGCCTAAATTCCTGTATTCCAATACCGGGAGATACCTGGCGGGCATTAATGTTTATCACGAATATGATATTTTGGTGGCCACAGCCGGAGGGCTTCCCTCAACCCTTCCCCCTGAGGAAGAATGGTTGAATCCGGAGATAGGTCCCTATTTGGAAAAGTATATAAAACGAAATCCTGAGATCTCTTCGGAAAAACAGCACCGGTTATATCGTTTCATTTCCGATTTTACCTGTTCATCTACTTGCGGTTGGGCCCAGCATGCCGGGATTCATGGAGGCGGTT
>JACRBX010000151.1 GCA_016219225.1 Deltaproteobacteria bacterium | reverse complement strand
GCTGTGTTTTCATGGGAGTATATTACCCCAAAAAACATAAAAAATAAAGAAATAATGTTACATTAATTTTTCCTGGTAGATTTTCAAAGAACATCAATCTTATAAGGTTTTTGATACCCTATGTCAGGAGATCTGAACTTAATGATTTTGTATTACTACAGCGTCATTATCCTCGTCATTCCCGAATGTCTTTATCGGGAATCCAGGTTTTCAAGAGAATGAGAAAACCAAAGTCCCTGGATTCCGCTCACAGATTAAGAATGTCGGGGACAAGCTTAAAGCCTGCCAGAATGACGGTTAAGGGGACGCGTTAGTAAAAAATACGCTCTAGTTTTATTATGCGTACAAAAATAGGGTTTGTCAACCTGAGACGGCCTGGTCCAAAAGTATAATGTAGGGTGGGTGGATTGATAACAGAACCCACCGATTAATGTGGTCCTTATGTCTACTTTGTTTTAAATCGTGGTGGGTTACGCTTCGCTGCACCCGCCCTACAGCCTTAAGACGTCAGGGACCGGTAAATCCTGGTGATCTTTTCAGGGAGTTTGGTTACATCGTCGATGACGGTCCAACTGCTGTGGCTGTACATTCTGGGAAGGTATTCCGCCGCAGCCCGGTCGACGGTAATACAAAAAGTCTTAATCCCATAAGGCTGGGCCTCTTTCAAAGCCATGCGGGTATCTTCGATGGCATAAGGTCCTGAATATTCCTTGTCCATCGGCTTGCCGTCGCTCAGGAGGATAATCATTTTGGTTCTTTCCGGCCTCTTCCTCAATTGGATGATGGTATGCCGGATGGCCGTTCCATCCCTGTTTTCAAAACGATCGGTAATGGCGGAGATCCTCTTTTTCACTTGGTCGTCATAGAGGTCCTCGAAATCTTTAACCCGATAATAATCCACATTATCCCTGTTGTCCCCTGAAAAGCCGTAAACGGCAAAGGCATCGCCCACTTCGTGGAGGGCCTCGGACAGGATGATGATGGATTCCTTCTCCCTTTCAATTGTGGCGCCCTTGGTGCTCCGGCTCATATCGACCAGCAAAGCCACAGCGATGTCGCGCTTTTTTTTCAAGGTCAGGCGGTAGTTTTTTTCATCCGGGGAAAGTCCCACTTTCCGGTCCACCCGATATTCCACAACGGCATCCAGGTCAATGTCATCCCCGTCGTATTGCCTTTTGAGCCGGGTGATCCCTTCCGGTTTTAAGACCTGAAATTCCCTCCTGATCTTTTTAAGAAGTCCGGCATACCGGTCCAGGGCTTCCCGGTAAAACTCCAGGGTCCTCCCCTGAAGGGTCTGCTCCCGGACTCTCGCCCAGTTCGCCCGGTAGTCGTTGATATCCTCTCCCCATTCAGGGTAAAGCGAGGTTCCCCTTTCTATTTGAAGTTCTGTTTTTTTATCCAGCAAGGCCTCGATATTATGTAGAAAAAGATAAATTTCGTTTGGATACAGGGTATCGAGCCGCTGCTCGATTTCCCTGGGTGTTATCCCCCGCTCCCGGTAAAGGGCCCGGAGAAGGCGTTCTATCTTATCGCCGGAATCGAATTTCATAGCCTCCCCCACCCCATCGGTTTCCTCCGCTTCCGGGTTCGCCTCACCGGAATCCTCTTTTCCGCCGCCAGCCGGGCCTTGAAAGGACCTTTGATCTTTTCCGGCCGGACGATGGCTCTGCTGGATATTTTCCTTTTGGGGCCGGTTTTGGGTGGGCTGTGTTTCCCCTTCTGAACCGTTTTCCACTTCCGGCTGATTCCGGCCCTGGTCCATTCCGAAGGACGGGGTTCGGCTGATCCGCTCCTGGATCTGCCGGGAAGTCTTGCCGAAGCTTCCGATATTCCTGGAAACCATATCCTGATCCAGGGGCTGGGCCATAGGCTTTTCCGGATGGTAAGGTTCCTTGAATTGTTGATCAATCATACGATACAGGTCAAAGGCTATCCGAGCCGCCTGATGGACATCGACTCCCGGTTGTAAAAGGGACTTGGCCCTGGCCTGGGCCTCCCGGTAGATCGGATAAACCGGATCGGCCTCATCATCGAAGGCCCGGCCTCCTATCAAGGATTGGCCAATTATTTCCACGACCCGCTGTTTGGGGTTGGTCATTTTATGGGGAGAACGGCGTTTTAGAAGCCGGTGATGATTGATGCGGGCAATATCCGCTCCCAGGGAGGGGTATTCGTTCTCCAGCCGGCCGTCAATCCGAAAATCTTCCAGGATGTTGAATAAATCCCGAACCAGATCTGGTTCAGGAAAAAGATGACAAAAACTGTCCATGTCACTGTCATAATTTATTTTTTTATATCCATAGTGATGCCGTATCCGTTCAAGGCTGTCTTGCATCCGTTCCAGGTCGAATTCAAAACTCCCGTATTCCAGATGGCCTTCCTGATGGGTGGCGGCGACCTTGTAAAAGGCGAAGTTGTCTTTTATATCCTGAAAATCCTTAACCCGCCCGGGAAGATAGATCTTCATCCCGTCCGTGTAGGCTGCTTCCGCCTCGACGATTTCCACCCGCCTGCCCAGCAAGGCCCGCAGATAGGTGGAAAGGACCGGCTTGACCGTCTTCAACTCCAGCCCTTTTGGGATATTTTCCATAAAATCAGTCAGGGCCGGCGAATCATTGGCCAGAAAAGAAAGGGCCTTTTCTTCATCCACCCTGGCCGTATTTTCCACCTGGGCCGCAATCATCCCGAACCCTTCGAGCCCCACCCACCCCACAAGTTCCGGGCTTTTTTCGAGCAGGCGGCTGGCAACGGCCGGGCTGCTGCCGGCCACCCCGGCCGCCAGTTCAAAAACAGTTAGGGCCGTTGTCCGATCTCCGGACTTCTCCAGCCGGGAAATCAACAAAGGGCTTTTTTCCAAAAGGGATAAGGCTGCCGTCCGGTCGGTCCGGGATAGGAGCAGGGCCAGGTCCGAGAGAACTTCCAGACCTTTAAATCCTATGGGGTCGATAATGACCAGGCTCAAATTCAGGAGACGGGTGGCTATTTGGGCGTTATTTTGAGCGGTTTGGTTGATCAAAACGAACAGCCTTTCCAGCCCCTCGGCGCCGATCCTGGAAAGCCATTCCGGACTCTTCTCGAGAAAGTTGACAGCCATTCGCCAGCTCGACCGGCCACCTTTCGCGGCCAGATCGTAGATATGAAGGGCCAGGGTGCTGTCTCCGTAGTCTTGAAGGCGATCTAACAGGTCGGGACTCTTTTCCAGGAGGCTTACTGCAGCATAACTATTCTCCCGGGCTATGGTCCGGGCCACGGCGGCGATCCTTTTTAACCCTTCAAACCCCACCCGTTCGATAAGGGAAGAACTGCTGTCCATCAGGCTGACGGCAGTAGTCCAGTTCTCCAACCCTATCTGATAGGCCAGTTCCTCCAATTTTTCGAGGCCGGTGAAGCCGGTTTGGGCTATAATTTCCGGACTCGATTCCAGGAGGCTGACGGCCAGCCGGGCATTGGTCCGGGCAATCCGGTCCCCGAGCCGGCAGACCCTGAATATTAATGAGGGTTCACCGACTTTCAAAAGCCCATCGATGATCCGGGGGCACTTGTCGAATAACTGGACGGCCGCTGACCAGCTTTCCCGGGCCAAAAGGGCGGAAAAATCGCTGATGACCTTCAAACCCTCCAGCCCCAGGCGATCAATCAGATCCGGGCTTTTCAGGAGGAATCTGGAAGCCGCTTCAAAGCTTTCCCGGGCGATTGGAAGGGCCAATTCCCAAATTTTCCCCAAACCTTCCAGGCCTACCCGGTCAATCAGGGCCGGAAGGACATCAATAAAGGCCCCGGCTGCAACCAGACTCGTTTCAGCCACTGCACAAACCAGGGTAGCGGTCTTGGCCAGCGTAGGGAAGTCGCTTTTTTCAAGGATCTCGGGAGCCATTTGCAGGAATTTGACAGCCGGAACGGCGCCGCAGGAGGCCACCTGATTTCCCAATCCGTAAACCTGCAGCACCAGTTCTTCTCCCCGGGGAAGAAGCCGTTCTATCAGGGAAGGGCTTATTTCCAGAAGGTACCGGGCCGCCCCGGGGTCCTCCTGTCTGATCCGGGCCATCAGTCGGCCTACCGGGTCGATCCCTTCGTAGCCGAAACGCTCGATCAAAGGCAACAGGGCATCAGCAAACCGGTTGATCAGCCGTTCTTCGTTTTCTTGATCGACATAGCTTGGTTTTTGTTGATTTTTAAATTGGTTATGGGACATAATTTAAATAAACCTAAAAACTGAAGTAATTCCTCAACACCTCTTCGATGCTTTTTTTCAGATCCTGGTCATAGGTCAGGGGCTCGATCATGGTGGCTTGAAGAGAATCTTTTATCGGCAAACCGGTCCGGAGGAGCGTTCCGGCGTAGACCAGCTCCCGTGTCGATACGCCCTCTTCCAATCCCTGATGGACCAGATTCCGTATACGGTTGGCTGCCTTGACCAGCTTTTGGGCTGTCGATTCATCCACCCCGGCCTCACGGCTGACAATGCGTATTTCCAGCTCCTCAATGGGCCAGCCCAGGTTGATCGATACAAACCGCTGCCTGGTGCTGGGCTTGAGCTCCTTGAGCATACTCTGGTAGTTGGGATTATAGCTCATGACCAGCATGAACCCTTCCGGGGCCTGGAAGATTTTACTCCGTTTTTCCACCGGTAGATACCGGCGATGGTCGGTCAGGGGATGGATCACGACGGTTACATCCTTCCGGGCTTCAACGACTTCATCCAGATAGGCAATGCCCCCCTCACGTACCGCTGTCAGGAGCGGTCCGTCGATCCATTCCACCTCATCCCCCTTGATAATATAGCGCCCGGTCAGGTCATTGGCACTGAGATCATCATGACAAGCTACCGTATAGAGAGGAAGTTTGAGCCGCCAGGCCATGTGTTCCACCAGCCTGGTCTTTCCGCTTCCCGTGGGTCCGTTGAGCAGAACCGGCAGTTTATTGGCCTGGGCCGCCTCAAAAATGGCAATCTCATTTCCCTGAGGGAGATAATAAGGTTCCTTGGATACCATAAACTCTCCCTTCTCGAATTTCTCCGGTTTTTCGTGCTTGGACATTAAGAGTTCCTCCCTTAATACTACAGCGAATTTTTTTCTAATGTGCCACCCTTTTCGTCATTCCGGCGAATGCCGGAATCCAGGTTCTTTCCTCTCAGCATAACGCCTGGATTCCGGTTTTCACCGGAATGACGGTGTGCGAAAGTCAGGATTTTTCAAGTAAAGCTTCAAGTTTTTCAAATGGTTAAATTGTTACCATTATTAATTTAAAATAGCTTTATTCATTCCCGAAATTTTCCAACTGTTAATAAAGTAATCACAAGAACGAGGAATATCAAACCTTAAAAATTGTTTTCTTTTTTGCTAAAGTTAGCTATGATCCAGGAAAAATGACTGATGACCCGCCTGCATCGATTCATCGGCGGGTGAGCCAGGGTAAAATGACTTCCATTTTTGCCCGGTAGCTCATGGAAGGGAATTTTATGGAAAAAAAAATCCTCATCGTAGATGATGAGGACCGGGTGGTTAAATCCATTACCGGTGTTCTGGAAGATGAAGGATTTGACATCACCACGGCCAGGAGCGGGGAAGAGGCCCTTGAAATCTTCCATCAGAGAGAACCCTATGTGACGCTCCTCGATATCTGGATGCCGGGCATGGATGGTATCGAAGTATTGAAACGGATCAAAGGGATTGCCCCGGATTGCCAGGTAATCATGCTTTCCGGACATGCCACGATTTCGATGGCCATGACCGCCGTTAAATTAGGTGCCTTTGATTTTATTGAAAAACCTCTATCCCTTGATGTGCTCCTCATGACGGTCCGCCGGGCCATCACCTACCAGGAAGAGATCCTTGGGCGCCCAGGGGCCATCGGATTCGGCGCCGAGGAGCCCCCCCCACCGGAAAAAATAACCTCTTTCGGAGAAGCCGCCGGAGACCTGGCTGAACTTCCATCCTCCTTTCCTTTGGAATCCCCCCCACGGACCCAAAAGACGTCGAAGAAAAAAGAAACCCCCTATTTTCTACAGCGGACCCTTAAAAAGAGTGTGGTCCTTTATGGGACGGGACTCCATTCCGGCATGAAAACAGGTCTGCTGTTACAGCCTCTTCCTCAAAACAGCGGTATACTCTTTGGAAACGTCTCTTCCGATGACGTCGTTCCTTTGCATGTCGACCATGTTAAAACCACGGATCTCTCCACTTCGCTCAAGAAGGGTCTGGCGGTTGCCAAGACGATCGAACACCTGATGTCCGCCTTTCATGCCTATCGGATTACAAACCTGATGGTTAAAATGATCGAAGAGATTCCGATTATGGACGGCTCGGCCCTGAAGTTTTGCAATCTGGTGGAGGAAGCCGGTGTGGAGGAACAGGAGGAAAAGGTCGAGGAACTGATTATTGACCGTCGATTTGAAATTTCCAATGGCAATAAATCATTGGTCATCGAGCCGGCAGAGGTCTTTTCGGTTCATTATTTCCTGGACTATCCTTTTCCCATCGGGCAACAAACCTTCGATTTCATCCTGGAAAATGAGGAAGACTTTAAGAAAGAGATCGCTCCGGCCCGGACCTTCGGTTTTCTCAAAGATATGGAGATGCTTGAGCGTCTGGGATTGGGGGAAGGAGGAAGACTGTACAATTTCATCCTGGTGGATGATCAAAAAGTGGTCAATACCGAACTCCGCTTCCCCGATGAATTTGTCCGTCACAAAATCCTGGATCTTATCGGAGACTTTTATCTGCTCAACCGGCCGATCAGGGGAAAAGTCACGGCCCGCCTGACCGGCCACACGGAAAATTTTTATATGATGAAGAAACTTTTTGAGGAGATGGTTGCCGGCCCGAGACTCTACGGATAACCTTCATTTTCATTAGAAAATACCGCCCCGATTTTGCATTTCTTGAAAAAACCTTGATTCCCGATAAAGACCTTCGGGAATGACGAAATAACTGCCACTGTAGTGTTAAGCCAATCACCTGCTCTGTCACGGGCCTCCTCTTTCGGGGAGACTCCCGGACAAGGCGCAGATTCTTACCCAAGTCATTTTGACAATGACGATCATTATTGACTCGTTAATGAAAAGAAGTCAAGTCGGGAGTCCAAAATTCCCTTTACACGAACCCCCCAAATCGTTAAAATACCAAAATTCTTTGGAAAATATCTTTGCCAATCCATCGTCTATGTCCCAGTGGAGGAAAAACATGAAAATCGGCAGGAGAATTACCCTCGCAGCCTTATGGACCATGCTCCTGGTATTTTTCGCCGGCTGCGGCCCAAAGGCCTCGCAGCCGCTTGAAAAGATCGTCACCGGATCAGCTTTGACCATCCATACTTCACCGGTCTGGATAGCCGAAAGCAAGGGCTATTTCCGGGAAGAAGGCCTCCAGGTAGAGATAAAAACGTTTGAATCGGGGCGGACGGCCCTTAGAACGATGTTGAATGCCGGGGGCCTCGATCTGGTCACCGCAGCCCGGGGCCCGGTTGTTTTCAACAGCTTCACCAGGAATGATTATGCCGTTATCGGCTGTATTGACTACTCGGATAATGATCACCAGGTATTGGCCAGGCGGGACAGGGGCATAAAGGCCCCGGCCGACCTGAAAGGCAAGACCATCGGGATAACGGCCGGCTCCTCCAGTCACTTTCTCTTAGGATTATTCCTGCCCTATTACCAGTTGCAGATGACCGACGTCAAATTAATCGATATGGAGCCGGCCCGTTTAGCCCAAGGGCTGAAAGATGGACGGATAGACGTCACAATCACCTGGGACCCGTTCAGCAACGAAGCCAGGAAGGCCTTGGGGGATAAGGCCCTTCTGTTACCCAGCAAGGGTTTGTATCGGATGGATTTTTTTCTTATTGCCCGAAAGGATTTTATAAAAAAACGCCCCGAAACCTTGAAGCGGTTTCTCAGGGCCATTGAAAAAAGCGAAACCTTCATGCTGAACAACCGGGAAGTATTCATGATTTTTATCGTGCAGAATATAAAGATGGATCGTAAAGTCGTCACCGCCGCCTGGGACGATTTCCGATTCAGACTATTCCTGGATCAGTCCCTCCTGACGTCTATGGAGGATGAGGCCAGATGGGCCATTAGAAACCGGTTGACGGATTCAATCACCGTACCGAATTACCTCGAATACATTCATACGGCGGCTTTAAAGGCGGTCAAGCCCGGAGTTGTCGGCATTGCCGGAAGATAGGAAAAGGATATGAAAATCAGTACGAAATTGTTCCTGGCCGTCGTGGTGCCCGTGATGTTGGCCCTGCTGGTCGGGTCGGTCTTGTTCTTTTCTTACCTCTCCCTGGAAAGGGCCCAGGACAATGGGGATAAGGTGCGGCTGATCCGGAACAATATTACCGAGCTCAACCACCTGATCTTCTCTTATGTTACCTACCGCGGGGAACGGCCGAAACAGCAGTTCCTGGCCGAATACCAAAAAATGACCGGCCTCATCGCCGCCACCCATTTCCGGAATCCCGAAAAATTGCGTCATCTGGAGGAGATTCGCCTCAACGGCCAATCCATGAAAGACGCTTTCCTCAGACTGGCCCCCAACACGAATCTTTCCGGTCCGGCCGGGATAGATAAAATATCCGATGAAACTGAGGAACGGTTGGTAGGACAACTCCTGATAAGGTCCCATAAAGCGGATTCCATCGCCTCCACCCTGCGAAACCTGGTTGATGAAGACATCAGGAAAACCCAGGCCAAGACTTTCACCATCATCTATCTGGTCCTGATTCTGACCTCCGGTATCCTCACCTTTGTCCTGATTCGAACAGGACGAAGCATCATCTCGTCTTTGAATAGGCTTCGCCGGGGGGCCGACGTCATCGGCTCCGGTAACCTGGATTATGTCATCGAAGAAAAAGAGAAGGACGAGACCGGCGAGTTGGCCAGGGCCTTCAACCGGATGACCGGAAATCTGAAAGAAGTGACGGCTTCCAAAGCGGACCTGGAGCAGGAGATGGCCGAGCGCGAAAAGATAGAGACGGAACTTCGGGCCTCACGGAAACTCCTGGAAATCGCCAACCGGCATATAGACTTAGTCCCGCTGCTCCAGGATTTTGTCAGGGAAATAAAAAAATTCACCGGCTGCGAGGCCGTCGGGATCCGCTTACGGGACGAAAATGGCAACATCCCTTATATGGCTTATCTGGGGTTCAGCCAAAAGTTCTATGAAACCGAAAGCCCTCTCTCTCTGAAAACGGACCGCTGCATGTGCATCAACGTCGTCAAAGGGACCTGCGACCCCAGGTTGTCCTTCTATACGGAGGACGGATCCTTCTACATTAATGGGACTACCCGCTTCCTGGCCACGGTCTCCGAAGAGGATAAAGGACAGACCAGGAATGTCTGCAATCAAACGGGATACGAATCAGTGGCCCTGATCCCCATACGGCTCGGGACACACATCATGGGCCTGATCCACCTGGCCGATCGTAAAGAAAACCTGGTTCCCCTGGACAGTGTAAAGATTTTAGAAAAGGCTGCAACGGCTCTGGGAATCGGCATCCGGAGGACCCTGGCCGAGGAATCGCTGAAAAAGGCCCATGCCGAGCTGGAGGTCAAGGTTGCGGAGCGCACCGAGGAGTTGTCGGCCGAGATCGAACAGCGGGAGCGAACCGAGGAAGCCTTGCGGGAATCGGAGGAAGAGCTGCGTTATCTCTCTTCCCAGATTCTGGTGGCCCAGGAAAAGGAGAGAAGAGAGATCGCCGAAGACCTTCATGACAACACCTGGCAGATCCTGAATACCATCAAGATCGATGTCGATCAATTGCTGTCCCCCAAGACAGCCGATGACCCGATGATCGCCCGACAGACCGGGAAGAGAATTGTCTCCAATATCAGAGAGGCTATTGAAAGAGTCCGCACCATGCAGGGGGACCTCTGGCCTCCGGTTATGGGCGACATCGGTCTTCTGGCTACGATCAACTGGTACGGACGGGAGTTTGGGAATAACCATGCCGGTATGACCATTGAAAAACAATTGGATGTTATGGAAGAGGATGTGCCCGAGCGCCTTAAAATTGTGATCTACCGGGTGTTGCAGGAAGCCTTGAAGAATGCCGCACAACACAGCGGGGCCGGCAGTGTGCTGCTTTCTTTAAAAAAAGACAGGGCGGGAAGGATTGAATTCACTGTCACCGATAATGGGAAGGGATTCGATCTGGAGCAAATACTTTTCCGGGCGAGATCATGGGCGGGTTTCGGACTTATCGGCATGAAAGAAAGGGTCGAGCATGCGGGCGGGATCTTCGATATCCGCTCCGGAGAAGGAATCGGAACGACCATTCGGGCCTCGTGGCCGTTGAATGAGGCGGATCAAAAGATCCCGGAACGCCGGCCGATCCGGCCGGTTTTTGAAGGACAGGAAGAACCCTTTCGAATGGTTACGGAGGCCATCTCCGACTGGGTCTATGCCTTCAGTGTTGAGCCGAATGGAGAGGTCGTCTGGGATTGGGTTACTTCCGGATTTACATTGGTAACCGGCCATAGTATTGATGCGGATTTAGCCGAGATACTGCACCCCGAGGATAAAGATGTCGCTACAGAACGTTTCCGTCATATTCAGGCCTTGCAACCTCATGTCAGCGAATATCGGATTGTCACCAAAAGCGGCGAGACCTGCTGGGTCCGGGACTCGATCAATCCGGTGGCCGATCCCCTGCACCCGGGAGCGATCAGGGTGGTCGGGGCCGCCCAAGATATCACCGAGCGCAAAAAGGCCGAGTCGGAGATCCAGCGGCAGATGGAGGAGCTTAAGGATATAAATGAAGAACTGTCGCGCTTCAACAGGGCTGCCGTGGACCGCGAGCTGCGCATGATCGAGTTGAAAAAACAAGTAAACGAGCTCTGCGCCCAGGCCGGACATCCCCCGTGCTATCCGCTTATTTCTTGAACCTGCGAGTATCGGCGAAAATCTGCGTCCTAATTTAACGGAAAAAGGGTTATGAAACTTAAAACGCAATTCATGATAACCATGCTCCTTTTCGGTTTTATCCTGATCGTCTTAACGGGATCGGCCATTAAAACCAATATCGAGACAAAGAAAGCCGGCCTGCAGGAAAAAATAGCCGCAAAGATAGCCCGGGGCGCAAACGAGTTAAGTTACTTGTCCAACGATTACCTGATCTACCGCGAAGACCAACAACTGAAGCGATGGCAGTCCGGATTTGCCTCCTTTTCCGAACAGGTGTCCGGTTTGCGTGCCTCCCTACCCGAGCAACAGGCGCTCATCGCCAATATTCGGACCAATCAAAGGCGGTTGAAGGAGGTATTCGACAGTGTGGCCTCTGCTTCGGTAAGCCTGCCCCGGAATCCGGATACCGCTCTCACCCAGACCCTATTTCAGATTTCCTGGAGCCGCATGGCGATCCAATGCCAGGGACTGGTATCGGATGCTACCCGCTTGTCGCACCTGTTCCGTCAAAAGAGGGACCATCTCACTGATACCAGAACCCTGTTAATTTATATCATGGTGGGTTTGTTTGGGTTGTTTCTATTGGCCGGCTATTTGCTCACTTACCAACGGATCCTGAAATCGATAGCCAAGCTCGGGGCCGGTGCGGCGGTTATCGGCTCCGGGAACCTTGATTTTATTTTCGAAGAAAAGAAAAATGATGAAATCGGCGGGTTATCCCGGGCCTTCAACCGCATGACCACCGACTTGAAGGCCATAACCGCCTCCAAAGCGGACTTAGAGAGGGAGGTGGCCGAGCGCAAGCAGGCCGAGGAGGCGTTGCGCCAACAGCGCGAATGGCTCCGGGTCACCCTGACGAGCATCGGCGACGCCGTGATGACTACGGACGCCTCCGGCCGGATCACCTTCCTCAACCCCGTTGCCCAAGCCCTGACCGGGTGGACGTCGGAGGAAGCCGTGGGACAGCCGATTAAGACCGTCTTCCGGATCATCAACGAAAAGACCAACCAGCCGGCCGAAGATATCGTCAAACAGGTGCTTCGGGAAGGGTTAGTAGTTACCCTGGCCAACCATACGGCCCTGATCAACCGGGAGGGACAAGTGCTCCCCATCGAGGACAGTGCCGCGCCGATTCTGGATGCTAACGGGGATGTGATAGGTGTCGTCCTCGTTTTCCATGATGTCACCGAAAAACGCCGGGCCCAGGTTGCCCTGGCTGAGAGCGAAAAGCGCTACCGGACCCTCTTCGAGACCATGAGCGAAGGCTTCGCCCTCCATGAAATCATCTGTGATGAGACGGGCCGGCCCTGCGACTACCGGTTTTTGCAGGCAAACCCGGCCTTCGAGCGTATGACCGGGCTCAAGGCCGGGGATCTCCTGGGGCGAACACTCTATGAGGTCTTGCCCCAAGCGGAGGGCCTCTGGGTGGAGCGGTATGGATCGGTGGCCCTGACCGGTCAACCCGCCCACTTCGACCAATGGAGTAAGGCCCTGGGCCGGCATTTTGAGGTCAGCGCCTTTCAGACCGAGAAAGGATCTTTCGGCGTGGTCTTCATCGACGTCACGGAGCGTAAGCAGGCAGAAGAAGCCTTGAAAGCTTCCCGGCTGGCGGCTCTCAATCTCATGGAAGATGCCGTCGAGGCCCGGCAAAAGGCCGAAAAAATCAGCTCCGAGCTGGAGGAGCGGGTTCAGAAACGAACAGCGGAATTATCAAACGCCGTCTACAAACTACAGAAAGAGATTCTCCAGCGCCGGCGGCTGGAAGAGACACTCCGCGAATCGGAGAAACAGGTGCGATTTTTCGCCTCTCAGTGTCTGACGGCCCAGGAGACGGAAAGAAGAAGGGTGGCCGGAGAGCTTCACGACGGCATTGCCGCTTCCCTGGCTGCTATCAAGCATAACCTTGAAAGGACCAAGGCCGAGATGGAGCAGGGCCTTGCAAAAACCGAATCCTTGCAAGGTCTGGTCGCCACGGTTCAACAGACCATCGTGGAAACCCGAAGGATCATGGCCGATTTACGCCCCGCCATTCTGGATGATTTGGGCCTTATCGCCGCCATGAATTGGTTCTGCCGGGAATATCAAAAAACCTATTGCCATATTACGGTCGATTGCCAAATCGGTTTATCGGAAGGGGACCTGCCCGATTCTCTGAAAACCCCGGTCTTTCGCATTTCCCAGGAAGCTTTGAATAATATCACCAAACACAGTCAGGCAAACCGGGTCTGTCTCTCTCTACGAAATGAGGAGGACAGAATACAATTGATTATTCAAGATAACGGCCGGGGATTCGATCCGAAGGAAGTCATCAAAGGATTCGGTCTATCCACCATGAAGGAACGGGCCGAGCTTTCGGGCGGGGTTTTTGCCATCGATTCCAGACCAGGAAAAGAGACGGTTATTCGGGCATCCTGGCCTTTGAGGTAGGAGGGAGTCTGAATGAAAAAATGGGCATTTCCTTAATTTTTCCAAGTTCATCAATCCTGATCAATTCGTAAAAAGTCGCCGAACCCAGCGAAACGTCATTCCGGCGAAAGCCGGAATCCAGGTTCAAAGGTCTGGTTCCCGGTTTCCACCGGGACAGTGTCTGGACCCCGGCGCCTGCCCCGGACCCCGGATCAAGTCCGGGGCAGGCTCTGATCCGGGGTTCGCCGGGGTGACGGCATTGGGGACTTCCAAATAACTTAACCTTATACAGTTTGCATAACTAATTGTTGCTCTTTGATAATTGATAATTCGAAGCCTAACTGCTTGGCTCTCCGTTTTAGATTTTCATAAAGGCGATTTTTATATCTTTGCTCATAATAATC
>JACRBX010000150.1 GCA_016219225.1 Deltaproteobacteria bacterium | reverse complement strand
TACTCTGTCCGATTTGAAGAATCCCTTTTGGCTTATCGCCGGATTCCTGGGCCTCTTTCTGACGCCTTACTATACCTTCCGGCCCATCTTTATTATCCTTTTCCCTCAAAAAATAGACCGGCCAGCCCTTTATGAGAAACAACCGGGGAACAGGCTCTACTGGACCATGGCCATTCCCCTCATCATCCTGGCAGCCTTTGTCCTGACACTGGGCTTTTTTGAACCCTTATTAAGGGATTTCCTGTTGGGGCCACCAACCGCCGGAGAAGGGCGGGGATGGATAACCTATGTCTCCCTGGCCCTGGTCCTTTCGGCAGTGGCCCTGGCCTGGATCGAATTCGGCCGCAAAGATTCCCCCCGGTTGGGCTTAGCCGAACGTTTTCCCAGGCTTCGGGATTTCCTGGCCGAGCGATGGTATCTGGATCATTTCTATCGGCTTGTTTTAGATAAGGTGATCTATCAGGTTTTCGCCGAACCCTTTACCCGCACGGATCAGCAGGTCATTGATGGCGGCCTCGACCGGTTTTCTAAATTCACGGTCGACAGCGGCAGGCTGGTTTCCTATCTCCAGTCCGGCAGGCTGCGCTACAATCTCTTTGTGTCCTTCGCCGTCCTGGCCGCGGTGAGTCTTTATTTTTTCTTTGCCTGAAGGGATAGAAATGGTTCAAGGTTCAAGGTCCAAGGTTCAGGGTTGATGGGATCGTATCATTCAATGAAATCTACTATGAACATTACCTACACAGGATTTCCTTTTCTGACCGCCATCCTTCTCAGTTGCCTGATAGGTCTCCTGCTGATCCTTTTCATGCCGGCTGAAAGGAAGGGCCTGATCCGCTGGGTCAGCGCGGTCTTTTCCGGGATCGCCCTGCTGCTCTCCGTCTACCTGTTCCTGGCCTACGACCGGTCTCAAGGGGGCTTTCAGTTCGCGGAAAAGGTCCTCTGGATGCGGTCTCTGGGCATCCATTATTTTAACGGGGCCGACGGGTTTAATCTGCCACTCCTGCTCTTGACGAGCATCGTCCACTTTACCGGAGTCCTGACCATGTGGGAACTGGAAACCAGGGTCAAAGAGTTTTTTGCCCTGTATTTTCTGCTGGTCCTGGGGGTATTCGGCTTCTTTATGAGCCTGGACCTGTTTTTTATCTTTGTCTGGTATGATGTCTCCCTCTTTCCCATGTACCCCCTGATCCTGATCTGGGGCACCACCAGGAAGGAATACGGGGCCATGAAGCTCTTCCTTTATCTTCTGGCCGGAAGTGCCCTGGTCCTGCCGGCCATTTTGTATCTTTTCGTAAAATCGGGGATGAATACCTTTGATTTGATCAGTTTGATGCGCTCCGGGACCTTTACGCCCTTTCAACAGAAGCTGGCCTTTGTCTTCTTTTATCTGGGTTTCGGCATCCTGGCCGGCGTCTGGCCCTTACACACCTGGTCGCCTACGGGCCACGTGGCGGCCCCGACCTCTGTGAGCATGCTCCATGCCGGAGTGCTCATGAAAATAGGGGCCTTCGGGATCCTGCGGCTGGCCATCTTTCTCTGCCCCCTGGGCTGGCAATATTGGGCGGATGGGATGGCCATCCTGGCGGTCATCGGCATTGTTTACGGCGCCTTGGTGGGCCTGACCCAAACCGATCTCAAATATGTGGTAGCCTATTCCAGTGTCTCCCACATGGGCATCGTCGGCCTGGGGCTGTCCACCATTACAGTGAGCGGTCTGAATGGGGCGGTCTTCCAGATGTTTGCCCATGGGATCATGACGGCCCTGCTTTTTTCATCGGTGGGCTATTTTCATGACAGAACCGAAACCAAGCTGATCACCGAATTGGGGGGGATGAGCAGAACCATGCCGAAGGCTTCGGCCTATTTTATTCTGGGGGCCCTGGCCGGCATGGGGGTCCCCGGTTTTGCCAATTTTTGGGCGGAATTTACCATCTTTGTTTCTTCCTTGAAAACCTTTCCCGGTCTGGGAATATTAGCTATCTCTTCCCTGGTGATCAGCGCTCTATTTATGCTGCGAGTGATTCAAAAGACCTTTTATGGCCGGCCCAATGAACGCTTTTCCCATTTGCCCGATATCTCTTTCGGCCTCGGGCTTCCCCGGATGATTCTGGTGGGCGTCCTGCTCCTTTTCGGTTTATTCCCCTCGTTGATGGTCGATCTGATACAAGCCTCGGTGACCCCTTTTATGGAGAACCTGCCGAAATGAAATGGATGCCCCTCCTGCCCGAGGCTTATTTTTTCCTGGCGGCCTTTGTTTTTTTTGTTCTGGCCCTGGTCCCCCCTTCCGGTCCAAGGCGTCATCACCTGTTGGCCCTTTTCCTGACGGCCGGAGGGCTGATAATAAGCCTGGGGGCTATGGGAGAGGACGGCTTATTTTTTTCCCAGGTTTACCGCCTCGATCTCTTTTCCCAGCTTTTCAAATTTATGCTGGCTGCCGGGGTTTTTTTAATTGTCTGCCTGTGCGACGACCTCCAGGGCATCCCGAAAGACCGCCATCCTGAATTTTATTTCCTCCTCATCCTTGGGACTCTGGCCATGATGATACTGGTCAGCGCCGTGGAGCTGCTGACCCTCTATGTTGCTCTGGAGCTGACCAGCTATTGCCTTTATCTCCTGGTCCCCTTAAGAAGGGGATACGGGATTCATCAGGAAGCGGGGATAAAATATTTTTTGATTGGTATATCGACCTCGGCTATAATGCTTTTCGGTCTGGCTTTGCTCTACGGGGCCGCCCAAACGACCTATCTTGCCGGACTTTTAAAGGTCCTTCCCCACATGATGGGATCTCCCATGGTCTTTATCGGCCTGCTTTTCACCTTAAGCGGCTTTTTCTTTAAATTGGCCTTCTTCCCTTTTCACCTCTGGGCGCCGAATGTCTATCAGGGGGCAGCCAATCAGGTGACCGCCTTTATTGCCACCTCAACCAAAGTGGCGGCCATAGCCATCCTGCTTCGTCTGGTTGCTTTGAGCGGCAGCGGCAGCCGGCCCCTGGTCCCAATCCTGGTCATTCTGGCCATCGCTTCCATGACCCTGGGTAATCTGGTGGCCCTGGTTCAACAGGATTTGAAGAGACTCTTGGGGTACTCGGCCATAGCCCATGCCGGATATGTCTTCATCGGGATCCTGACGATGAGCGAAAAGGGGTACGCCGGGGCCATCTTTTATGCCATGGCTTATCTGGCCATGAATTTTCTCTGCTTTCTGGTGGTGGTCAAAAGGGCCGGCGATGGCCAGAATCTTAAGATAACCCAATTGGCCGGATTGCATCAAAGGTCCCCCCTCCTGGCCATGGCCCTGTTGCTCGGTTTTTTCAGTCTCGGGGGCCTGCCGCCCACCATCGGCTTCACCGGAAAATTTTTGATCTTCCTGGCAGCCATGGAAAAAGGTTATTTTTATCTGGTTCTGATTGCTATGATTAATGTTGTTGTTTCCCTTTATTATTATGCCCTGGTGGTCAAGGCGGCCTACTTCCTGGAGCCCGAAAAAAATCTGCCCCCCATTCCCTTGTCCTGGCCGACCAGGCTGCTTATTGTAGTCATGGTTATTATCAATGTCGGCGGGGGCCTTTTCCCGGCTTTTTTTTATGGCCTGGCCCAGGCCGCCGCCAGGCTGGTTGTATAATGCGGGGTACTCGTTACTCGTTGCTGGTTACTCGTTAGTAACTAATGGGTCAAATTCTTCTCAAAATGGCAAGAAAATTTTTTACCACTAAGACACAAAGAAGGTCATAATTTCATGAGGGTTAAACAAACATGAAAGCTTTATGCATTTCTTCGTGCCTTCGAGTCTTCGTGGTATGCTTTTGGTTCCGGCTTGTCCGGGTTAGGGTTAGGGAAAATAACCCGATACCGGATTAAACCCTCATGCCCCATGGGGTCCATGAATCATAAAAATTTTTTTGAGGCTATGGGCGATGGACAAGGTAAAAACGATTTGAGTCGTTTTTACCTTTAGCCTACAGCCTCCTGCAACTTGCAACTTGAAACGGCGAACGACGAACGCTTAACGACGAACGGTATTTTCGAACTTACGGATTTATCCGCTTGCCCGGATTCCTTGTCCTGTGGTATTCTATTTAAAAGTTTGAGGATATTTTGAAAAAAGCCATGACCCCATTTCCTGAATCCAGTCCTTCCCCTTTTCTGCTTATGGTTGCCGGGGCCAAAGGGGCCATTGCCTCCACCCTCGGAGTTGCCATCACTGCCCTGGATAAGAATCCAAAAGGCATTCTCCCCAGCCTGACCACGGCTGATAAATTCCCCTATCTCGGACCGGCTCAAGCTGTCCGGATGGTGGGATGGGATAAAAGCCGCAAGAGTCTCCTTGAATCCATAGAGGACCTGAGCGCCTGCCGAGTCCGGATTGTGCATTGAGATGAATAGAACACAAAAATAGAGTTCGGAGTAAACCAGTTACATGATTTTTGGCGCCCCTTGGGGGCATGACGATTTGATAAGGAAATGAGAATGACAAACAATAAACCTCTCACATCCGCTCCTGAAAAAAAAGAAGGAGCCCTTCAACCTTCCACTGGGGAGGCGGAAACGGCCCAATTCGGATACCGGAAGGTTCCCGTAAAGGAAAAAGCCAACTGGGTAAGAAATCACTTCGATACGGTGGCCCAAAAATATGACTTAATGAACACCCTGCTGAGCTTCGGTATTCATTATCTTTGGAAAAGGACGGCTATCAAATGGTTGGGACTGAAACCGGGAGACCGGGTCCTCGATGTCTGCGGCGGCACCGGAGACCTTTCCATCCTGGCTTTAAAAAAGGTGCGTCCCGGCAAGGTGATCTTATACGACATCAATCGGGCCATGATGGAAATGGGCCGGCGTAAATCGACCAACGCCGCGGCCCGAAAGGAAATCTCCTTTATCCAGGGGGATGCCGAGCAAATGGCTATTAAATCCGAATCCTTCGATGCCGCCATGGTCGGATTCGGGATCCGGAATTTAACCCACATGGAAGAAGGGTTCAAAGAGATGCATCGGGTGCTCAAACCCGGAGGCCGATTGATGTGTCTGGAATTTTCCAAGCCCACCTGGCCCTGGTTCCGCTGGCTTTATGATTTTTATTCTTTCCGTATCATGCCCCTAATAGGACTCTTTTTCGTCGGCTCCCGGCAGGCCTACACTTATCTCCCCGAATCCATCCGCCTGTTTCCTTCGCCGGCCGAACTTACCCGGCGATTGGAGGAAATCGGTTTTTATCAGGTGGCTTATCGCACCCTGACCAACGGCATTGCCGTGGTGCACGTGGGAACCAAAAAATGAAACTCAACTGGGTGGAGCGGTGGGTGGTCAATAATCCCATCCGGATTTGGGGACAGCGGATGGAAATCGGCCGGCTAAGGAAACAGGCGGATGGATTCGGGGAGATAAGTGTAGG